>JANXRX010000126.1 GCA_025352905.1 Bacteroidota bacterium
AACGATCGTAAAAGAACCGGCTGATAGTTTTATTTTATCAAATCTTTTTGATCACCCCCAATTATGGAACCCTGAAGCGCCGAAGTTATACCAGGCTACGGTGAGTATCCGCCGGAACAATACGGTGATACATACTTTTCACCAACGGTTTGGATTCAGAACCGTAGAGGTAAGAAAAGGCGATGGCATTTATGTAAATAATAAAAAGATCCGGCTCAAAGGCGCTAACCGACATAGTTTCTGGCCTGAAAGTGGCAGGACACTAAGCCGCTCCGTGCATTTATTAGATATCGCGCTGATGAAAGACATGAACATGAACGCCGTTCGTATGTCTCACTATCCTCCCGACCCTGAATTTTTAGATCTCTGTGATTCCCTGGGTTTGTTTGTGCTGGATGAATTAACCGGCTGGCAAAAAAAATACGGAACACCGGTAGGCAAAAAATTAGTAAAGGAACTGGTGGTAAGAGATGTTAACCATCCTTCCATTATTTTTTGGGACAATGGTAATGAAGGCGGATGGAACACCGATCTTGACAACGACTATGCATTATATGATCCGCAGCAGAGAAGTGTTTTGCATCCCTGGCAGTTGTTCAGCAATGTGGATACCAAGCATTATCCCGATTACAGTTATATAGAGAAAGCAGCAGAAAAAGATAATATCCTTTTACATACTGAAATGATCCACGGATTATACGATGGGGGTAACGGCGCGGGACTGGAAGATTACTGGGACCTGATGCAAAAGAATCCAAGACATGCCGGTGGTTTTTTATGGGCCCTGCTCGATGAGGGTGTTGTGCGTAAAGACAGGCATGACAGTATCGATACCTATGGAAACAATGCCCCGGATGGGATCGTTGGCCCTCACCGTGAAAAAGAAGGAAGTTATTATACCATCAAAGAGATCTGGTCGCCCGTGCAGGTAACGAAACCGTTACTGACTAAAAATTTTACTGGCAAATTTATGGTTGCCAATAATTATGATTTCACTAATTTATCCGGTTGTCGCTTCAACTGGCAATTGATAAAGTTCCCGCTGGCAAAAGAGGGGAAAACAGGTCATAGTGTATTATCGTCCGGTAAAAGTGTACTACAACTTGCACCGGGGGAAAAAGGTGAACTGTCAATTTTATTACCTGCTCAATGGAACAATGCAGATGCTTTGGAACTTACCGTTACTGCTGCAGACGATCATAAAATAGTGAGCTGGACCTGGCCGATAAAACAACCTGCAGAGATCGCAAAAGAAAACCTGGCCCCGCTTTTAAAAATGCCTTTTGTTATAGAGGAAGTACAGGAAGGAAATACATATACCCTTATTCAAAATGGGATCCATTACAATTTTGATATGACAACAGGGTTGCTGAGCAGCGTTATTAAAAATAATACGACAATCCCTTTTGGTGATGGGCCCGTACTGGCTGGAGAAATACAATCTTTGAAAAGTTTCAGTCATTACAGAGATGGCCAGAACGACCGGATCGTTGATGTATTGTATGCCGGCAAGCAGGATTCTTTGTATGTGAAATGGATCTTCAATAACAAATCACCCGTAAAGCTGGAATATAAATACATGCAAAAAGAAACGGCTGATTTTGCCGGTATCACTTTTCATATAGATGAAGCAAAGATCACGGGGATGAAATGGCTCGGTGGCGGCCCATACCGTGTTTGGAAGAACCGTTTAAAAGGTGCAACGGTTGATGTCTGGCATAAGAGATACAATACAACCATTACCGGTGAAACATTTGCGTATCCTGAGTTTACGGGTTATCATGCAAACCTGTATTGGGCCACTATTCAAAGTTCTTCCGCTTCTTTTACTATATACACCGAAACAGAAGGCCTGTTCCTGCAAATGCTGCAACCTGCGAAACAAAAGTCGAGTTTTAATGCCTATGTAAATCCTCCTTTTCCAAAAGGGAACCTTGGATTTCTGAATGTGATACCGCCTATCGGTACAAAATTCAAAGGCGCGGAAACCATGGGGCCGCAAAGCCAAAAGAATGCCCCGGTTAGCGGCTTAGTCAGCGGAAGTTTATGGTTTGATTTCAACTGATTGTTTGCCACAGACTATTATTTCAATAATACGAAAGTTCCTTTTTTAGCAACGGCAAACCCATCATCATCTACAAACGTGATGAAATAAACATAGACGCCGTTGGATTGTACTTCGCCCTTGTAAGTACCATTCCAGCCGTTTGTATACTGAGTGGTTTCAAAAAGCAGCACGCCCCACCTACTGAATATCTGCATCTTATAATTTTTCAGCAACACGGGTATCACCGGTCTGAAAACATCATTCCTTCCATCATGATTGGGTGTAAAAGCGGTAGGTATCTGTATCGGTATACATTTCTGGAACAACACATTAATGCTGTCTTCTCCGGCGCAGCCATTCCTGTCAATCACTTTGGCGCTATAGGTACCCGGTGCAGTAACCGTGAATGACGGACTCACGCTTCCAGTGTTCCAGGCAATTGTAGTGTACTTGCTCAGGCTGAGAATTAATGTTTTATCGAGGCACATCATCGTATCCGCCGGTAAAAAATCTGTGGGCAATGGGTTTACGATCAGGTAAGTGGTCGTGATCGAATCGCAGCCAAGGTATGATTGTGTGGTATCAACATACTTACCTGTCTGCGACTGCTGTTTGCCCGCTGCGGTGTAGGTATCTCCCTTGCAGATCTGCACATTATATGTTTTATTTACGACCGGGTTAAC
>JANXRX010000173.1 GCA_025352905.1 Bacteroidota bacterium
CAAGTAAATGGGGTGTGGCACTAACGGCTCAGGGTGTTACCAGTACAGTAACCGGCTCTGATGTTATTACAGGGATAAGCCTAAATGGCTATGTAAGTTCATTTACCACAGCACTATTGATGCAGCATGAAAACACTAAAAAAAATACCACTTTCGGTTATAACTTTGGCGTTGGTATAACCAATGAATCGATCAGGCCGCAAAGGACAAATCCATCTACAACAATAGAAAACCACTACCCATCCTTACTTGCCAGTATATTTACTTCCTACAGAATGAGTAAAGATTTTAATTTATCTATTTCACCCATGGTAATGGTACATGACCCTGTTAAAGCGGTTAACTATTTATATGGCAAAGGTGGAAATCTCGCGGATGAAGATATTTCGCTCTTCCTCAATGTTGCTGTTTGCTACCATCTATTTTGACCGGATTTTGCATTTCAAATAAGATAAAGACAATTCTCAGACAGCATCCAGTCCGCTTACTCGTAGTGCAAAGCAAATCAAAGCCCATAAACCTGGTTATTTTTATCCTTGTAATAATTTGGCGACTTGTGTGTACTAATTACCAAACAGATACAAAGTGACTGAAAAAGAACAACAGGATACGCTGGAAGAGTGGTTGAGGCTGCACAAGGGCCTCATCTTTAAAATTGTCCGGTCATATACTATTGCTGATCGCGATGATCTATTTCAAGAAATCATGGTACAGGTCTGGCGTTCCATTCCCTCATTCAGGCAGGAGTCTGCCGTTACCACCTGGTTGTACCGTGTGGCGCTTAATACGGCCATTAACTGGACGCGGAAAGAAAAAAAACATGCACATGCCGAATCACTCAGCAACGTTGCGCATCTTTTGCAGGAAAGCCCTACATCCAAAGATGAACGGCTGGGCTGGTTGTATGGGGAAATATACAAACTCGATGAAATTGACCGTTCTCTTTTCCTCTTACTGCTGGAAGGGTTTAGCTATAAGGAGATGTCGGCCATGCTTGGTATCAGCGAGTCAAATGTCGGGGTTAAGATCAACCGCATTAAACAACAAATGATTGTCAAATCAAAAAAATATGATACAGATGGAATTAGATGAAATGAAAAAAATATGGGATGCACAGAACACCCAGCCGATTTATACAATAGATGAAAAAGTTGTGTATACCCGTATTCAGGCGAAAATGAAAACTGTACTGCTTTTTACCGGTCTCAGCGAGTGGTTATTGATCGCGATCAATTTGGGCACTGCCACCATACTGCTTGGGCCTCACCCCTTCCAACCCGGTTCAAATATATTTCTGTATTTGGAAGCAGCCTGGTTGCTTGCTTTAGTTGTGTACCTGGTAGTGATTGCAATCAGGAGGGTAAAGGCCAGTAAACGGTTCGATCGTTCTATTAAAAGCGATCTTGATCATTCCATTTTCCTGGCCGCCTACCAGATGCGTATTTCGCAGATTGTTCGCTGGAACTTTCTACCGCTGGGTTTACTTATGATCCTTAGCGGTTGGCAATCCGGAAAACTACTAAGTGTAGGTGCCACGATACTGGTTTCCTTTACCCTTGCCTTTTATGTGACCAGCAGGGGAAATAATGCTAATAAAAACAGAAGGCGCAAGCTGCAGGAATTAAAAGTCAAGCTGGAAACAATCAGTTAGATCGGATTCCTCAACTTTTATCCACCAATCTCTTACTCGCCTCACTATACCGCTCACCCGTATCGGGATATTGGTGGAGGATGTTTTCGATTGCCTGAATATCGGCCGCTGTCAACGCAACATCTACCGCACCCGCGTTATCAACCAGGTAGGTTCTTCTTTTGGTTCCGGGAATAGGAATGATATGATCGCCCTGGGCCAGTACCCAGGCTATGGCGAGTTGGGCAGGGGTGCAATTCTTTTCGTTGGCAAATGCGGCGAATGCCTGCACCAGGCTTTCATTGTTGTCTGCATGGCTGGCTTGGTAGCGGGGCAATGATCTTCTGAAATCGTTATCAGCCAGTTTACTCAGGGTGAGTGTGTTG
>JANXRX010000183.1 GCA_025352905.1 Bacteroidota bacterium
CTCCTCGCCTTTCATATACCCGAGGCTGAAAATATGGACCATCAGGGAGATAAAACTCACGACTACAAGCATCATTACCGTTACCGGGTCGATCACAATCCCCATATCTATAGATAACCCGGGCGAAAAAGCGAGCCAGCTATGGTTATATACGACGATCTTTTGATAAACACCCTCCAGCTTACCATCTTCAAAAAAATACTGCCGGGCTGCCACAAAAGATAGTATGGTGGATGCAAGCAGTGAAGCGGTTGCCAGCATACCTGCAGAAGCGGTAAAGTATTTTCTGCCGAATAACCCCAACAGCACAAAGGTTGCGAGCGGCAACAGCGGTATCAGCAGTATGTAGGCGTAATGCTGCATATTTAATATTTCATTTCGGCTGCATCATCCACATCAATGGAGTGATGGCTGCGGTAAAGGTTAATAATGATGGCTATGGCAACAGCCGCTTCCGCTGCTGCAATAACAATAATAAAAAGCGAAAAGAAAACACCATCGATCTTACCCGGGTACAGGTATTTGTTGAACGCCACAAAATTGATGTTCACACTGTTCAGCATCAGTTCAATGGCCATGAGCATGGTGATCAGGTTGCGCCTGGTAAACAGACCATACATTCCGATAAAGAAAAGTGCGGTGCTGACAAAAAGAATATGTGATAAAGGGATCGTGTTCATATAACGGCCTCCTCTTTATTTTTCATGGCGATAACAATACAACCGATCATAGCTGCCAGCAACAACATACTCACCACTTCAAAGGGCAATGCATATCCATGTTCCCCCATGGCCAGCATCTGTGTTCCGATCTGGGCAACGGGTACAGTGAAGGAAACGGTTGCCAGTTGTGTGAATCCGTATTCATCTATGACCATACAACAGAAAAGCAACCCAAAAAGCGCGGCCAATACAGCGAAAAGCGTTTTCATACGGGAGGTCTTCGGCATTTCACTGCCGGAATGCTGGGTTAAAAAGATAGAGAAGATGATCAGCACAACGATACCACCTACATACACAATGATCTGGACAGCCGCAATAAACTCGACTTCCATCCAGAAATACAGCGAAGCGATCCCTACCAGCGAGAAGAGCAGCCAGATCGCAGCGCGGAATATTTTCCGGGAACTGACCGCAAGTATACCGCTACCCAGTATAAAAGCAGAGATCAAATAAAATATGATGGCGGATGCATTCATTATTCTACGCCCTCCCTGATCCTGGAACCCGGCAGGTTCAGTTTTTTGGTGAGCCGGCTGCGGTCATATACGCTATGTTCAAAATTCTGCGCCATTTTAATCGCGTCTGTGGGACAGGCCTCGATACACAGGTTACACATGGTACACAGTTCGAGGTGATAGATAAATGTATCGATGGCTTTTTTCTTTTTGCCCTCCGGTGTAATATCAAACCTGGTAATGATCTTGATCGTTCCATTGGGGCAGGCCAGTTCACAGGCCGTACAACCCGTGCAGGCATGTTCATTCTGTTCATCATGCGGCATCACCACTTCGCCCCTGAAACGCGCCGGCAGGTTCAGCTCCTTGCGGTTCTCAGGATATTGCTGTGTAATGATCTCAGAGGGATGCACAAAATAATACCCTGTTTTTTTCATTCCCTTTAACAGCGAACGAACCCCCTTGTAAACATCCGTTATATACTCTTTCAGGAACATCTATCCCGTTTTAGATTTTACATAAAAAAAACTATAGACCCCAAACGCTAAACCCTAAACTAAAAATGCCATCCCATGATCGCTATTACCGTAACCAATAATAAATTAAACAGGCTGATCGGCAACAGGTATGTCCATTCCAGGTTCAACAACTGATCTACGCGCAGCCTTGGAAACGTCCACCTGAACCACATGATCAGGAAGATCAGGAAAAATGTTTTTCCCAGGAACCAGACGGAGGATGGGATATAATCCATGATATGGTTAAATCCTGTCCACGCGCCTATATGCAGGGGCATCCATCCACCAAGGAACAGCGTAGCGCCAACCGCACAAACAATAAAAATATTAATATACTCTGCGAGGAAGAATAAAGCGAAACGCATCCCGGAATATTCTGTGTGAAAACCTGCGGTGAGTTCTGATTCTGCTTCTGCCAGGTCGAACGGAGCCCGGTTGGTTTCAGC
>JANXRX010000202.1 GCA_025352905.1 Bacteroidota bacterium
CGACAAATTGATTCTTGTGGTTCAGTAGTAATATTTATAAATATATAGTTATTTTTTAATGTTTTAAGCCTCACGGCGCAACGGTTAAGAATATACTGTATTTTTTAAATGTTTAATATAAATTATTGTGCTCCACTCGGTCAAAGACCATCGTGGTATTAACAAAATGGAAGGGTAAATTATGCAGAATCGTACGAAATTATTTGCTTCAGTATGTGTCGCTGGGTTATCAACTTTTGCTATGGCCAATACTGCACTGGCCTCCAAAACTACAGCAGACTGTTTTGATGGGGGTGGTAACGTTTGTACAATCACCTCGGCAGCTCCGACTTCAGGTGGTGGATGTAGCCAAACGTATACTTGCAAAGATAAAGCTGGCAACCAAACTTCTACTGGTACGCAGAACATTAAGGGACCTGTTGATGCTGCAAAATGTACAGCTTCAAATGGCAAAACATTCTGTCAGACTGCAATTAAGGTGGCTGGAGTTAGCTCCACAGGTGGTATGACTTATGCTCATACTGCTATAAGTGCATCTCCTACAGATACGGATATTAACTCCGGTCTTGATTACAGCACGGGTGTTACAATCAGTGATACTCCTGTAACCCCCACCACTACTACTCCAAAGATGACCAATACGCTGTCAGCGGATTAATATTTAGATAACATCTAAATATAATCTATAAGAGCAGCCGGGCAATTATTTGTCCGGCTGCTTTTTTGTATAATCATTATTTTGTCAATTTTGCTTTGCTCCTGACCTGCGATCTTACAGTAGCAAAATAGTGTCGTGTTAACAGGGTAACCAGATAGGAAGCGGTGAGTGTTGTTCCTGTGCTTAACATCCAAAAAATGAAGGTCCTGAATTTTAGCTTTAGTGTAAACACAGCCCCAATAGGAAGATGAAGCAAAAATACGGGATAAGAAATATCTGCTGCCAGCTGTTCAAACCTATTGTATTTGCCTCTCCTTTCTAAGCAGATAATTACGTACGTAAAAATGGGTATTACCGCGTACAGGTAAAGGTAATAATTCTCACAGCCTTTTGCGTCCTTATACAGATCTAAACCAAGAAAAAATGGGATAAATGCCAGGCTACTGCCAAGAGCCAGCGCAGAGCGCGTGGATATCAGCAATGGTGTGGGTATTTTTGATTGAAGGTGATAAGCAAGCGCGCCAGAAGCAAAACAAAGCGAAGGGCCGTATAAGGTAAAGTAATGATATTTAAAATCGGCGTGATGCCCTATTAGATAAGTGCTGATTCCAAGAGAAAATAACCACCACGCTAAACAGCGGCTATAGCTTGTTCCTATTAGCAGGCACATCACAAGATAATAAACCAGTTCCACATTCAGGCTCCATGTTGTTGGCATGACAAGCACAGGAAATAAGGGATATCCGGCACTGCCGAAAATAAAGAGCTGTGGCAGCCATTCACTCAGGTTTCTGGGAAAAAGCAGGGATGGGTGCATCCTGTAGGACAGGTTACCGGTTAATAAAATACATAAAATTCCGATTATCAGGCATAGGTAATAGGTCGGGTAAATTCTTAATGTCCGATTGATAATAAAATACAGTTTCCCGGTAAGGGTGCTGCCATATGTTTCATGGATGATTTTGGTAATAATAAAACCTGAAAGGCAAAAAAACCCAAACACAGGCACGCCGCCCAAAATCTGTGGAATCCATAAATGTGATATAGTGACAGAAACAGCAAGAAAAAGTCTTAGATAACCCATAAACCATTACTAGTTTGCTATCGTCATTTTATCAACGGAAATTATGTTCTAAAGCAATGGAGTATCCATTTATCATACGATTCCTGCGTGCGGGAATATGTTCCATATTCGTAAAGCTAGCCGATTCTAGCCCGTGATTTAATCCTGCGCCTTAACGCTGAGAAATAATACCGCGTTATTGTGACAACCCCAAAAGACAGAAAGATCGTAATGCTGGTCGCGACGAGCCAGAAAGTGAAATTATCGGGCTGCATTCTAAGCGATAATAGCCCACCTACAGGGACATGGAGCAGATAAATGGGATACGATATATCCGAAGCCATATGTTCCATTTTAT
>JANXRX010000204.1 GCA_025352905.1 Bacteroidota bacterium
CAGTTTAAGCGGCGTTGCCTTAATAGGGAGCGGATATATTACCAAATTGTTTCCACAGTTTGCCTGGACAGATATTGATAAAGCATTGATCAGTTGCGTTGCCATCATCCTCTTTTACTGGATCAACCTGATGGGATTGCGTATGAGTTCACGAACGCAGAATATACTGATGATCATTAAGATCAGCATGATCGTTGTACTTATCATGGCTTTATTTTTTCCCCATCACGATGTTGCACAGGTCCATGCTATTACCATGTCTCCGGCACCCCCATCTATGAGTTGGATCCAAAGCCTGGGTATCAGCCTGATCGCGGTATCCTTTACTTATGGCGGCTATCAGCAAACCATCAACTTTGGAAATGAAGTAGATAAACCTGCTAAAAATATTCCACGCGGTATTTTTATCGGCATCGCTATTATTATCGGCCTCTACCTTTTGGTGAGTTTT
Organism: Bacteroidota bacterium; assembly: GCA_025352905.1. GTDB lineage: Bacteria > Bacteroidota > Bacteroidia > Chitinophagales > Chitinophagaceae > Sediminibacterium. The sequence goes on from JANXRX010000204.1 coordinate 452, forward strand.
AGTTATTACAGCATTATTGGATTTAACAACATGAAAGATGAAGGCGAAATTGCCTATGTGGTCATTAACAAAACATTTGGCAAAACCAGCGCCGATGTGTTTTCTTTCTTTTTATTCTTTGGCGTGCTGGCCTATGTAAATGCCTTGTTGATGAGTAATCCACGGGTGATGTATGCGATGAGCGGGGAGGGTGTTTTGCCAAAAGTATTCTCAAAACAGAATCCGAAGAATGAAGTGCTAACCGTTTCTTTAACTGTTTTTGCAGCGATGTGCATCATCATACTTTTCTTCGCACAAACTTTCGATAAAATACTCAACTTTACTATTTTCCTGGACTGTTTTGGGATGGTTGCATCCAGCGCCACTATTTTTGTATTGCGGAAACGGACAAAACACCTGGATGGTACCGGTATCTATAAAATGAAATGGTACCCGTTGCTGCCACTCATTTTTATCGGGGCCTATCTTTTTGTGGGCATCAGCATTACCATTCAAACACCCAAAATCGCACTCATAGGATTGGAAGTACTGGCGGCATTTATGGCTATCTATTTTATCGCCAAAAAAATTAATCAATCAAAATCCCAGGTTGGGAAAGAAGGATAAATATGGATCTGTCATATATTTTAAATGAGTTGGGAGAAGACAGGGACGATTATTTCCGTGCAGTTTCCCCGCCTATTATGCAAACCAGCAATTTTGTATTTAAAAAAGTTGCCGATCTCCGCAGCTCTTTTGAAGATGAATACAGCACCTGGCTTTACAGCAGGGGACTGAATCCTACGGTTGAGATCCTCCGTAAAAAGTTAGCGGCCCTGGATGGCGCCGAGGACTGTCTTGTGTTTAACAGCGGAGCCGCTGCTATTTTCGCGGCCGTACTGGCCAATGTTAAGACAGGGGATCATATTGTGAGCGTTGCCGATCCCTATACCTGGGCAAGAAAAATGTTCGACAACATACTCCCCAGGTTTGGCGTTTCAGTTACTTATGTTGATGGAACAGTGACTGAAAATTTCAACAAAGCCATCCGGGCCAATACAACGATCATTTACCTGGAATCGCCCAACAGCTGGTTCTTTAACTTGCAGGACCTCCATGCAGTATCCATGCTGGCAAAAGAAAAAAATATCCTCACCATTTGCGATAACAGTTACTGTTCGCCGGTTTACCAGCAACCCATAGCGCTGGGCATAGACCTGGTATTGCAATCGGCCACCAAATATATTTCAGGGCACAGCGATACTATAGCCGGCGTACTCACCGGCAAACGTTCCCTGATCGAAAAGATCTTTCACAGTGAATACAATACCATTGGATCAGGTATACAGCCTTTCAACGCCTGGTTGCTGATCAGGGGATTGCGTACCCTACCGGCAAGACTCGAAAGGATCAGCCGCACCACAAAAGAAGTGATCGCTTTTTTGCAGGATCATCCCCGGGTAGAGAAAGTCATTTTTCCGCTCCACCCTTCTTTTCCCCAATTCGAACTGGCAAAACAGCAAATGAGCGGGGCCTGCGGGCTGGTTACTTTTATCATCCAAGCAGATCAATGTAGCACCATTGAAAAATTCTGTGAATCTTTCAGCCATATACTGATGGCAGTAAGTTGGGGGGGCCACGAATCCTTGATCCTTCCCAAATGTGCCGGAATCAGTCCCGAAACCTTTGATCCCCGTGATCCGGCCCACCGTTCGCTGCGTTTATATGTGGGGCTGGAAGAGGCCCCGTACCTGGTTGCCGACTTCGAACAGGCCTTCAACAGCATAAAAAACCTTTCATAACATTATTTTAGCGGTTAATCACATTAGTTTCCGCCTGTCTAAGTTTTTGAAAAACTGAACCGGAATCCGCTATTTTTGTCAGATATGAAGCAATTTCTTACCCTTTTAGGCTGCCTGGTGTTTATGGGCGCTTATGCCCAGCGAATGCCTGATGCATGGGATCTGCGTCAATGTATAGAATATGCCATTGATCATAATATCTCCATTAAACAGGTTGATGTACAATCGCGTATCGCAGCTTTGCAGGCCGACCAGGCGAGATTTAACCGTGATCCGAGTATTACCGCGAACGCCTCGAACGGTCTTCGTTTTGGCCGGTCCATCGACCCTACTACCAATACTTATGCAACCGCGCAGTTGCTATACCAGAATTTTGGGTTGAATGCCGGGATCCAGTTATATAATAACGGCCGTTTAAGATACCTGGAACAGGCAGCCGTTTTCAGCGCCAAAGCAGCGCTGACCGATGTTGCCAAAGCAGCCAATGATATTTCTTTTACCGTAGCTACTTATTACCTCCAGATCCTGGCCTCCAAAGAGCAGATCGCCATCAGTCAGGTGCAGATAGGGCAAAGTCTTGCCCAGTATGATATCACCAAAAAAAGAGTGGATGCGGGCGTATTACCCGAACTGAGCATGGCAGAAGTGGAGGCCCAGCTGGCTTCGGATAGCAGTAACTATTATACAGCCATAGCGGCCGATCAGCAAAACCTGCTCAGTATGCGTGGGTTACTGAATCTTGACCCGGCTGTACCTTTCAATATCCAGACCCCGCCGGTTGATAAAATACCAATAGAATCATTTGGAGATTTGCAACCGGATATGGTGTACCAGCTGGCTCTGCTGGCCCAGCCACTGCAAAAAGCGGATTCACTGCGGATAGAAGCGGCGCAGAAAAATATCCTGGCTACAAAGGGCCTTATGTATCCAACGCTAACATTGGGAGGCAACCTTTCTACCAATTTCTCCAATGCATTCAAATATATCAACGGGGTAAGCTTTGGTGGGTATAACACCGTAACAGGTACCGAACCCATTGTTACCATCGGCAGTAATAACTATTTTGTACAGAGCCCCGTATATAAAGTAACACAGGCTTCCCGTAGTTTCGGTCAGTTATGGGATGGC
>JANXRX010000074.1 GCA_025352905.1 Bacteroidota bacterium
ATTCTTTTCATACGGTAAATTTAGTTGAACAGATGAGTTGTTTAGCTAAAGATAAGACGCGGAATACGTTTATGCCGTAAAAAAGGGTGAATGGCCGGAGAAAACCGATGAGGTGAGGGATGACAGATGAAGGATGACAGATGACAGGAAGAATATTGCTTTTCACTGTCATCTGTCATCTGTTCATGGGTAAAAAAGTCTACAAACCTTTACAGATTAGCGCCAGTGACCTGCTCTCCAGTAATAACCGCGACGGCCCTGCTCCCAGTTGCCGGCTACCCAAACCCGTCCGCGGCGGGGAGCTGCCCAATATCCTTCATGCCAGGCATAATTTCCATTGGTATATACCCAATCGCCTTCTACCCAGATATGCGAGGCGGAGGGCGCTGCGGGCCTTACATAAACAGGCCTTTCGGGCTGTATGCTTACGCCAACTCTTTCAACATCGCAACTTGTTAATGCGGTAGTTGTGATACTGAAGGCAAAAAGACAATAAATAAGTTTTTTCATGATATGCTATTTTACAAAAAAAGTAGAAAATAACGTGCCAGCGATCATCCTGTTCAGGCAAATCCCTGTTAGCCTTTTGCAAATCTTTACATATATTTATCCCAACCTGCTTACCACATTTTTAACCCACCAAACTAACACGATGTTATTAAAAAGATCATCCTTATTTTTTGTATTGCTGTTCGTATCAGTAGCAGTAACTATTGCGCAGGATATCCCCACACCCAAAGAACATTTTGGATTTACTATCGGGGATAATTACCAACTGGCTACCTATACCCAGACAGAAGCCTATTTCAAAAAATTAGCGGCTGCATCAGACCGGACCAAACTACTTGTGATAGGCAAAACAGAAGAGGGCAGGGACCAGTTCATGATGATCGTTACCTCTCCCGAAAACCTAAAAAAACTCGACCACTACAAAGATATCTCTCAACGCTTAGCACATGCAGAGGGCCTTACCGAAGAACAGGCGCGTATGCTGGCGGCAGAAGGAAAAACCGTTGTATGGATAGATGGCGGCCTGCACGCAACAGAAGTAGTGGGTGCACACCAGCTGATTGAAACTGCTTATCAACTGGTGAGTCGGAAAGATCCCGAAACACTTCGCATACTTGACCAGGTGATCATTTTAATGACACACGCAAACCCCGATGGCCAGGAACTGGTATCCAGCTGGTACATGCGCGACAGCAAAGTGGAGAAACGGACAACCGACCAGTTGCCAAGACTATATGAAAAATATGCAGGTCACGATAATAACCGTGATTTCTACATGCTCAACCTGAAAGAAACCCAGAATATTACCCGGCAGTTATTTGTTGAATGGCTGCCGCAGATCATGTATAACCACCACCAGACCGGCCCTCCGGGTTCAGTTGTGGCAGGCCCGCCTTACCGCGACCCGTTCAACTATGTGTTCGATCCATTGGTAATGACCAGTCTGGATGCTGTAGGTGCAGCCATGATCAACCGACTGAATGTGGAAGGCAAACCGGGCTATACCGAACGCGCCGGCTCTGTATATTCAACCTGGTATAATGGGGGGCTGCGTACCACTACCTATTTCCATAATATGATAGGCCTGCTCACAGAAATCATCGGAAGCCCAACACCCGCCACCGTTCCGCTGGTACCGCAACGCCTGATCCCCAACAGCGCAACACCCTTCCCGGTTACGCCGCAGAAATGGCTGTTCCGTCAATCCATCGATTATTCTGTATCACTTAACTATGCCGTATTGAACTATGCGGCCAGGTATCATGACGAGTTGTTGTATAATATTTATAAGATGGGGCGGAACTCTATAGAACGCGGCGAAAGGGATTACTGGACACTATCACCCAAACGTGTTGCCGAGATCAACCAGTTATACCAGGAATCTTTAAAGACAGCAACAGCCGGTGCTCCGAGAAGAAATGCCAATACAGACTCTGCTGTTATTGGCGGCGGTGGCGGCCAAAGAGGGGAGGGCGGTGCTGCCAATATACCTGTTAAATTTTATGATACCGTGATGAAGAACCCGGCATTGCGTGACGCGAGAGGATATATCGTTCCTGCCGATCAGAAAGATTTTGCAGGCGCCACACGGTTTATCAATTCGCTGATAGGTACAGGCATAGCCGTTCATAAAGCAACAGCTGAATTTATGGTTGCCGGAAAAAAATACCCTGCCGGTTCTTATGTTGTAAAGACCAACCAGGCATTCCGTCCGCATGTGATCGATATGTTTGAGCCGCAGGATCACCCAAATGATTTTGCTTACCCGGGAGGTCCGCCTATTGCGCCGTACGATGCGGCAGGCTGGACGCTGGCGTTTACGATGGCGGTGAAATTTGACCGGATCCTGGATCCGTTCGATGGTCCCTTTGAAAAAATCCCTTATGGAGAACTGCAGACAGCGAAGGGGTTTATTAATGCGCCCGGTACCGTAAAAGGATATTTAATTGATTCGCGCGCAAACAAATCATTTACCGTTGCAAACGACCTGTTGAAGGAGGGCGTGGAAGTTTACCGCACAACCGATTCCATAAAAGGAACAGATGCGGCCCTGGGTTCTTTCTTTGTTCCGGCATCGGCTAAAACAAAATCTCTCGTGGAAAAAGCCGTGGCTGAGTCGGGAATTACTGTTAATGCAACAGATAAAAAACCGGTAGCAGTGCAGAAGATCAGCCAGGCCAGGATTGCTCTATGGGATAATTATGGAGGCTCCATGTCATCAGGCTGGGTCAGGTTTATCATGGAACAGTACCATTTCCCGGTTGATATCATTTATCCAAAAGACATCGATACCGGCAATCTCCGCTCAAAATATGACGTGATTGTTTTTGTGGGTGGCGCGATACCTGCCCTGGGTACGGGCGCAGGCAATGGATTCAGGGGATTTGGCGGAAGGGATCCGCGCCCCGAAGAAGTGCCCGCTGAATACCGGGGCAGGCTCGGACGTATCAGCGCAGAAAAATCAATTCCCGAATTAAAGAAGTTCCTTGAAGCGGGTGGAAATATTGTAACCATAGGTTCCAGCACCAACCTTGCTTATCACCTGGGTGTACCGGTAAAAGACGCATTGGTAGAAATGGTAGCCGGACAGGAAAAGAAATTACCGGGAGAAAAATTTTATATCCCAGGTAGCGTATTGCGGGTAAGTGTGGATACCGCCAACCAGGCTGCATGGGGCATGAGCGGGGAGACGGATGTTTATTTTGATGCGAGCCCTGTATTTAATATTACACCGGATGCCAACTCAAAAGGTATTGTAAAGCCATTGGCATGGTTCCCTAATAATAAACCGTTGCGCAGCGGATGGGCATGGGGACAGGCCTATTTATTAGACGGTGTGGCCGCATTTGTAGCAACGGTAGGCAATGGAAAATTATATGCATTTGGCCCGGAGATCACTTTCAGGGCGCAGACACATGGAACCTTTAAATTTCTATTTAATGAGTTGTATGCAAATGTGAAATGATGAAACGTGAATTGTGAGACGTAAGTAGTTGATAGGTTAGTACTATACGACTGGTAAAACGGTTGCCCTAACGACTGACGTCTCACGCCTCACAATTCACGTTCTCACCGACCATGATATCCTATCCACCGAACTACCTGCAATCGGTTACAATTTTCAAAAAAACGCTTATATTTAACCTATAAGCTGTACCATGACTATTCGATATTGCCTGCCGCCCCTGCTGTTTTGTGTGATCGTTTGTTCATTTGCGCAGGCACAAAAGATCACGACCTTTGAAGTACAGGTAGAGAAACCGGCAAGCGGATTGAGTATTCCTGCAAAAGCAGACCTGGATGCGGTTACTTTTCTCCCGGATAGTGTTTTGAGCCTGGTGGAAGTTCGTGGCAAGAACAGGATCCCTGTTGCTTATCAGGTGGAGTTTACCGACAGGCGTTTACTGCATTGGCTGGTGGAACCTGCTACCGGTACGAAAAGGGTATATGAGTTGATACAAAAAGCGCCTGCTGCCAATACAACCTATATTGCTGCTGCCAATGACAGTGGCGCACTTACGATCCGTTCAGATAACCGGAACCTGCTCCGGTATTATTATAAAACGATTTATCCCCCCGCAAAGATCGATACCAATTATAAACGCAGCGGTTTTATTCATCCTTTATGGACACCGCATGGGCAGGAACTGACACGTATACAGGCGCCTGATCACTACCATCACTACGGTATCTGGAATCCATGGACCCATGTACTTTTTGAAAAAGATACCGTCGACTTCTGGAACATCAAAGGAAAACAGGGAACGGTCAGGTTTGCAAAATTTATTTCGATTTCCAACGGCCCGGTGTATAGCGAGTACGAAGCTTTGCATGAACACGTGGTCTTTAAAAAAGACGGCACGGAAAAAGTAGCTTTGAATGAACTGCAAACCGTAAGGGTATACAAGCCTGCAGCAAATAGTGAATACTATATTGTAGACATTACTTCAAGGATGAATTGCGCAACAGAAAGCCCGTTTCTTATTCTTGCCTACCGGTATGGCGGGCTGGGCTGGCGAACGACAGGGTTCTGGGATAATAAGAACTGCGAGGTACTAACTTCGGAAGGCAAAACACGGAAAGATACCGATGGCTCCAAAGCAAGATGGTGTATTGTACAGGGCGAGTTGCCGGGTAACGACTATGGTGGAGTTGTTTTTCTCTCAAACCCCACTAACTACGACTATCCTGAACCCATGCGCATATGGGTGGAGAACACCAATGGCCGTGGCGATATGTTCTTCAATTTCGCCCCTACAAAAGACAAGAACTGGCTACTTGAACCGGGAAAAACTTATACCTTACGATACAGGCTGGTGGTTTTCAACGGCCATTTTACCAGCGAAAAAGCGGAAAGCGCCTGGCAGTATTTTGCTGCTGTACCAAAAATCATTTCTAAATAACAAAAGAATTGTTATTACCCATAAACGTGTAAACCTGCCATATGAAAAAAGAAAACACCAGGGGGATGTCGAGAAGAAAATTTCTTGAATCTTCCACAAAAGCCACTGCCGCCACTGCCATCGCATTAAGCGGTTTTCCTACGATCGTACCCGCCAGTGTATTCGGGAAAAATGCACCAAGTAATATGATCAATATCGGCCAGATAGGCATTGGTCGTATCGCCCGTGGGCATGATCTTCCATCCACATTAGTTTGTGAGGATGCGCGTATTATGGCGCTTGCCGATTTTGACGGACTTCGGCAGGAAAGCGGTAAAAAATATATAGAGGACTGGTACGCAAAAAAGACCGGGAAAGCTAATTATGTAGATGTAAAAATGTATGACCATTACCAGGACCTGCTGGCCAATAAGGATATTGATGCGGTAATCATCAGTACGCCCGACCACTGGCACGCACAGGTGGCTATTGAAGCTGCCCTTGCCGGTAAACATATTTACTGCCAGAAACCAACCTCGCTTACGATAGAAGAGGGCCGTACCATGAGCGATATGATCCGTAAAACCAATGTCGTGTTCCAGTTGGGCAGTCAGCAACGTTCAGTGAATCCATGGCCCCAATTTAAGAGAGCCTGCGAATTAGTAAGGAACGGGCGTATAGGAACATTACAAACGGTGCGGGTAGGTTTACCCGGCGACCCTGCCGGTGGGATAGCTACCGAAATGCCAACGCCCGAAAGGTTTAATTACGATGCATGGCTTGGATCTACTCCTTATATCTATTACACACTCGACCGCGCTCATTCACAGACCGATGTAAATTCGCGCCCGGGCTGGTTGCGTTTGGAACAATTCGGTGCAGGCATGATCACCGGTTGGGGCGTTCACCATATTGATATCGCACATTGGGGCATGAACGCGGAATATACCGGGCCAATAGAAGCAGAAGCTACTGTTGACTTTCCGAAAAAAGGTCTGTGGAATGTACATGGCGATTTTGAAGTGAACATGAAATATGCCAGCGGCGTGAATATGGTAGTGAATGGCAAATATGCCAATGGCATTAAATTCGAAGGAACGGATGGATGGATATTCTGCACAAGGGGCGACGCAGCCGTTACAGCAAGCGATCCTAAATCGAACAACGGTAAGAAACCATCTCTTGAGGCGAGTGATCCGAAAATACTGGCATCAGTTATCGGGCCAAACGAGATCCATTTATACGATAGCCCCGAGCAGCACCGTAACTGGCTGGACTGTATCAAAAATAAAAAACCGAATATCAGTCCGATAGAAGTGGCCCACCGTTCCTGCAGCGCCTGCCTCGTAGGACATGCAGCCATGAAAATGGCCGGTCAGAAACTGTACTTCGATCCTTCCAAAGAAAAATTCAAAAGTAATGCAGAGGCCAACAAATTATTGTCAAGACCGCAGCGCTATCCTTACGGAACAAGCTATATCAAAACAAAAATGGCCTGATCTCGTTTTATTAAGCCCCGTTCGTTACCCTCTCTGTTTCAGAGAGGGTCTTTTTTTTCCTTTATAAACGCCAAAATGCTGGTGGATTCGGTGAAAATGGTAAAGAACTGAAATCTCCTATTGTAATAAGCATTATCTTAACTTTTCTTACCAACCAAATTAACTGCCGGATAATATCATGAACAAGCTATTACTGATCGTATTATTCCTGGCCGGGTGTTTTTCTGTTGGGGCGCAGGTTGTAAAAGGACCGGCTCAATTACGCGTTAACCTGTTACTGGGCCCGGACGATACCTGGAACAACGGAGAAAAGGCAACCCGTTTCGGGGCCATCTTTACAAAAAGACCACGGTTCGACTGGCAGTCAGATACGGCCATCAAAAAGATAGGTGCTTACCGGATACTGGTGGCCACTTCTCCCGCTCTGCTTGTGCGGAATGCCGCTGACTACTGGGATTCTGAAAAAATAACTTCTCCATTTAGCCATGCAACCTACGGCGGCATCAGCCTCGATCCCGGTCAGACTTACTACTGGAAAGTGCAGGTGTGGGATGATAAGAATACTGTATCGGCTTATTCAGAAGTCGCTTCTTTTAAAATAAACAAACCGGTTTCGGCTGATACGATCTCGCGTTACCTGGTAACATTTGAAAAACAGAGCCCCGTTGGTATGATTAACCGGAAACTCGGAAGCTGGCTGTTTGATTTTGGAAAGGACGCGTTTGGTCAACTTGAATTTCACCTTGATATAGAAAAAAATGATACCCTGATCGTAGAAGTGGGAGAGATGGCGGATAACGATATGGTTAGCGCCAACGCGGGAAAAAGTATCCGTTACACACGCATAAAACTACCGGTAATAAAAGGCATTCGTGATTACAATATTTTTTGGCCGGCAGATCACCAGAGAAACAGCCGTAACCCGGTGCAGGTGCCCGCCAATATCGGGGAGGTGTTTCCTTTCCGTTATGTGTCTATTGAAAATTACCCGGGTTTTGTCAATAGCGGGTCGGTGAAAAGAAAAATGGTTCATTACCCGTTTGCAGATGAGGCGTCTACTTTTGTGTCAAGCGATACTGTGCTGAATAAGGTATGGGAACTCTGCAAGTATTCTGTAAAAGCCACCAGTTTCTGTGGTTATTATGTGGATGGCGACCGCGAGCGGATTCCCTATGAGGCTGATGCATTCATCAACCAATTATCACACTATGCGGTAGATGCCGAGTATTCCATGGCCCGCAGAACCATCGCACATTTACTGGCGCACCCAACCTGGCCAACCGAATGGAGCCTGCAGAATGTGCTGCTGGCATGGAATGATTATATGTACACGGGCGATCCTTCTTTCCTGAGAACCTATTATGCAGAACTGCGGCGGAAAACGCTGACACCGCTTGCAGATACCAGCGGACTGATCAGCACAAGAACCGGTAAACAAACGGATAAATTTTTGATCTCCCTGCACAAAAAGGATTTCGATGGCCGGCATGGTTTTGAGGATATCGTGGACTGGCCACAAACCGGTGTAGTTGGACCCGAAAAAGAAAATCCCGGAGAAACAGATGGGTTTATTTATACCAAATACAATTCGGTGGTAAATGCATTCTATTACCGGAACCTTGTATTGATGGAGAAGATAGCGCGGGTACTGAATAAAGATATGGATGCAGAAGCGTACCGTGTGAGTGCTGCAAAAGTGATGCGATCCTACCAGCGGGTATTCAGGGATGAGGTAAACGGATTGATAAAAGATGGTGATGAAACCAACCATAGTTCCATTCACAGCAATATGTTCGCACTTGCTTTCGGAATGATCCCGGCGGCCGATATGCAGAAAGTAGCGGCCTATATCAAGACGCGCAAAATGGCCTGCAGTGTATATGGCGCACAGTTTTTATTAGATGCATTGTACGAAGCTGGCCAGGATCAGTATGCACTGGAACTGATGACGGCCACTACCGTACGAAGCTGGTACAATATGATCCGGAGCGGATCAACGATCAGCATGGAAGCATGGGATAAGCTGTATAAGCCCAATCTCGACCTCAACCATGCCTGGGGAACGGCCCCGGCCAATATTATTGTTAGAAAGCTGATGGGTATAGAACCGCTTACCCCTGGTTTTGAAACCATCCGTATAAAACCCATGATCGGTAACCTCGCTTTTGCTAAACTAACCACCCTAACGATCAAAGGAGAAGTTTCTGTATCCTGCGAAAAGAACGGGGAAGGTGAAAAAGTGGACATTATCGTACCTGGCGCCACTACTGCCAATATTTATCTTCCTGCAGGCGCCGATAGCAAACTGCTTATCGAAGGGGCATACCAGCCCATCAGATCCACAAACGGTTTTTTCGTGATTGAGAATGTACCTGCGGGTAAGCACAGTTATGCGATCAGGTAGTGCTGTTTACATTTCAGGTTACTATATTCCGGAGAGAAACCGGACAGTATTAAACCTTTATTTTTTCCTTTTTGCTTTTTCTTTCTCCTTATTCTCTTTCAGCCTGAATTTTACAATTTTGGCGATCAATGCCAGCGGCAGGGGCTGACTGAGTGGAAACTGTATAGCTCCTTTGGATGTTTTATAGGCAGACAATTCTTTTTTAAATGCCGCCGTACCGGATGAAGTAGGATAGAACCCCACATGGGTTTTCCAGGCGGCAAAATAAACCAGTTTGCCATGATAATTATAGGCGGGCATGGCATAACTGATCACTTCCTCTGCCTCAGGGGCAGCTTTTAGTATGGTTTCCCGCAGTTCCTGCAGAATCTCCTGTACCTCTTCAGTAAGTGGCATCAGGTATTCATTAACGTTCTTTGCCGGGGCGCTTCCATTTCGCATACGGGTAGGTTTACTCCTCCCAAAAATAGTTTTTCATTGTCAAAAGACCTTGCGTAAAGCGGTATAAAACCAGGGTAATTGCAATGCTAACGGGCGGGATGGCCTCTGGAACGATTTTTTGAGCCTGCAGAGCATGGATATACCCCTGCAGCTGGCCTGGCTGTTTCTCCTCGCCCTCCCCATAGCCTCTATAGCGTGGACGGTTACGCACGAAGAAGTATTTCGTGAGCCAAGAGAATATTGTGTTAAACGCAGCAAAAGCGGTAAAACCACCTGGGAAAGAAAAATGTTCTATCTGTTCACCTGCGAATATTGCTTTAGTCACTATGTAACCGTTTTCTTTCTTTTTTTAACCCATTTCAGGTTATTAATAAATGATTGGCGCGGCTATATCATCTCGGGCTTTGCGCTGGTATGGATAGCCAATATATATATGAACCTGTTTGGCCTTATCCGCCAGGATATCAGCCATGAAAAAGCAGAGATAAAGAAGATAGAGGAAGATACAGTAATCAATCGTGAGACGTTAGGCGTGAATCGTGAGAATACAATATAGATCCCGCCTTCCTCGTTTACCCTTATGCCTTATGCCTTTTTCCTTACCTTACGAAGAAACAACTCCGCCTGCCATGAGAAACGACCAGTATTTACGACCCGGGAAGCTATTCTTTGCACTTACTGTACTTGCCATCGGGATCATTCACATCCTGACCGGTAATTTTCCCGCCGGCCTGATGCCGGTAGCTATTTCATTAGCGGGCAGAACACTGCTGGTATATATTACGGGCTCTGCACTGGGCATTGCCGGTCTGCTCATGTTTAGTAAAAAATATATTTACTACGGAACCATTTTAGCAGGAATTGTTTTTTTAGTGATCTTGTTATTCTTTCACTTGCCCCGGCTGGCCACTAACCTGAAAGACCCGGGCGCCTGGACGCCTTCCATGGAAATAGTTGCTTTATTTAGCGGCACATTGGTACTGATAGGGGTGATACCTGTGCATCATGAAAAAAAGAACTTGGGCAATGCCTGGATAGTATCGGGCCGGTGGCTCTTCGCTATTACCCTGATCGTATTTGGCGTGCAACACTATCAATACGCAACCTTTATTTCGGGGCTGGTGCCTTCCTGGATTCCCTGGCCCTTATTCTGGGTGTATGCGGTAATGGTGGGCTTTTTTGCCACGGCGATAAGCCTTATGTTTAATAAACTGATCCACCTGTCGGCAACCGTGCTGGCGTTTATGTTCTTCCTGTGGATCTGGACATTGCATATTCCGAGGGTGATCGGTGATAGTAGATCAGAGCCTGAATGGACCAGCCTCTTTATTGATATAGCCATGTGTGGTATTTCCCTGCTGATAGCCGGTTCTGCAACGGATAAACAACACCAGGAAGCAGGCGACCCGCTTTCTGAACAATAACACCAGCATAAAAAACAAATACCATGAAAATCGTTAAAGTAACATATACCGCCCAGGCAGAATTCGTGCCAAAAAATATAACGAATATCGAAGCAGTCATGGACGGCCTGCGAAAGATAAATGATCCCAATCTTTTCTACCATACCTGTCTCGGTACCGATGGTAAAACGTTTACGCACACTTCATTTTTCCGCTCTGAAGAGGACCGGGCTGTACTGAATGAATTGCCTGCTTTCAAATATTTCCAGGAGCAGCTCAGGTTAAGCGGCCCCGAAGTTCCGCCAAAACCGGAGCAACTGACTTTAGTAGGATCATCCAGGAATATTTTTGAATAAAATAATCTGCTTGCGAAATAATCCCGCCTTAGAATATTATAATTTCTGCAGATTGTAATAATTCAGAAAAGAAACAACTTCTGATTCTTTACGGAGGGTATTTTTATTGTCTTTTAACCATTGCTCCGTATTCGTATCAGGATGTATGACGGCAATGACATTGGAATAGTTCAATGATTTTAACGGGGAAATATTTTCTGCTGACGCGATAGCATAGCTGCTTTCGGTATAAAAACTGGATTCCATTTTTTTAGCTGCCATTGCACTCATGGGGACTGTACGGATAAGCGATTTTTTTAACTCAAGCAGTTTCCATTTGCCGTCTGCAATTATCCTGTAATAGGCATAGCCATTGGCAACCTTGCTATCCCGGAAGGCATCGAACAGGGCAAGCACTTTCGTGGTATCTTTTTGGCTCATGAACATCACCTTTTGAACCATTCCCGGCAACGCCTCCATTTCGACTCCTTTTTCATCTATATATACTATATCGCTGGTATAGAGGTTTAGCTTTACATTTTTTAATTTTACGATCCCACCCCTGTTTAAAAACAGGAATGCCGGGTTCCAGCCCTCATTCCAGTATGGGGTGCCCTCGATATCGGAATAATTCAATACCGCGGTATTTTTTTGCCCTACCATGGAAGGGTCATAATAACGTACAGATCCGTAATTGCCCCCGGTAGACCCCGGCGCCGCAATATCTATGGATTGTACCTGTGCATTACCTGAAAAGCAGGGGACTAACAAAATGGATAGTAAACAGGGTATACGCATAGAATTGCTTTTGAAGATTAAATTACGGAAAAATTACCACAATTTTTTACACACCGTTCTTAAGCGCCCCGGTCCTTACGCTTGTCATCCCCTGGCATACAAATTGGATATAAATAGGCATGCAACGTTCCGTATTGATCATAGATGACGAAGTAGACCAGTGCCTCCTGATCAGGGTTTACTTACAAAAAAAAGGGTTTCGTGTGGATTGCGCGCACACACTTGCCGATGGTATCGAAAAATTGCGGCTGAATGCAACTGACTACCTGTTACTTGATAATCACCTGCCGGATGGCTTTGGATGGAAATATGCCACGCTGATCAAAAGTTTATTTCCCGGTGTACAAATTACGCTGCTCACAGGGGGCGATGCAGAAAATTTACGTGTTGGGGCAGATTTTCAGCAGTTGATAAAACCATGGCATTTCAATCAACTGGAAGCCTGCTTAAGGGCCGCTTAGTTAATAGCCGGATAGGCTGATCAGCGATATCGCATTATGAACGGCATCCCCGATCGTATTGTTGAAGTATACATACACTTTTTCTCCGTGAGCTTCTGCCTGTTTTATCTTTTCCGCATACTCTT
Organism: Bacteroidota bacterium; assembly: GCA_025352905.1. Taxonomy (GTDB): domain Bacteria; phylum Bacteroidota; class Bacteroidia; order Chitinophagales; family Chitinophagaceae; genus Sediminibacterium. The sequence goes on from JANXRX010000074.1 coordinate 12,359, forward strand.
GTAAGGTACCGGGCTCATAGCTGCCGCGGTAATCGCCTAAAATGCCATGGAACCTGAAAAAACGGGTATCTCCACGCGGAATATCAGCGGGTGTGACCGATGCGGGCATATCATGTTCAACCAGCAGGGCATTTTGAGCGATAAGGAGCTCGTACACATGATCCGTGTACCACGAGGTGTTCCTGAATTCGACTGCCAGTTTCCAACCGTTATTATATTCATTGAGAAGGGAAAGTAATTCCTGTAACCGGGGAAAGACATCAGGCCTGGTACCGCCGGGTAGTTGTATCAGCAGGCAGCCTTTTTTGGCGCCAACCGCATCAAAAACCTCGCAGTACCTCTTTACAGTATCGTGGCTAAATAACAACCCTTTGGCATGGGTGATCTCTTTACCAAGTTTCATCGTAAACCGGAAATGGCCAGGTGTTTCCTGCGCCCACCGGGCAATGGTACTGTACCTGGGAAGTTTATAAAAGGTCTGATTTACTTCCAGGCTGTTGAAAAGGGAAGAATAGTAGTAAAGCCGGGAGAACCCTTCGTATCCGGGCGGGTAAAAGCTTTTATTTTTTACCGGTAAAACGATATTGGAAGTTCCGCAATACATTGAATGAAAGAATTTGGTTACTTCTTAGCAAACGCGATCAGCAGGGCGCCGCCCGTCATCAGCAGGCCGCCTGCAACAACCTGCCCGGTAATTTTTTCTTTTAAAAAGATAGCAGCCAGTACAATGGCAAACACAAGCGATATGCGCTCAATAGGGTTTACTTTTGAGGCATCGCCATCTTTCAGCGCGCGGAAAGTAAACAGCGAAGAAACGGCTGTTACGATACCGGCAATTACCAGGTAGGTCCAGGTAGTTGCGTCCACCTTAGGAATCGAAACCTGGGTACCATTCACAAAAACAACGGACCAGGCCACCACCAATATCAGTACCGACTGTATAGCAAACGCCAGGTTGGAATCGATATTTTTAATCCCGGCTTTCGACAGCACGGTAACAATAGCCGCAGAAAATGCGGCCAGCAGCGCGAACAGGATCCACATACCAGTTGATTTAGGTGAATGCATGATGATAGGCGTAAAAAAAGCATACCGCTCTTCAAAAGGGTTAGCGGGACATAGCAAAAAGCTATGTCCCCGAACAGTCATATTCCGGGTAAGGGGATTTGGAATACCATTTCTTTTAATGTTTGTTTAGCGCTGTCTATTACCTGCACTTTGATTTTATTATGACGGCCTACCAATCCCATTAATGTAGGAAGAAATCAAAAGATCAGCGCATTTATTTGGATGCTTTTTTCCGCAGAGTGGCCTTTCTGTAAACTTAAAAATTACCCTCAGACGTCTCCCCAGGTGACTTTGCGATAGCGGTCATGCATGATGCTTTTCGTGCCAATATTGTTTGCGATTCTAACCCGCAGAGTCACCTGGGGAGACGTCTGCGGGGAACCTTAGTTTAATGAAGGGACACGCTGCGGAAAATAAAAACGTAAAAGATTCAGGGGAGCTTACATGATTATTAAATTACTGTTCGGGCATATTCAGTTTACCGGTGATGGGGGAATAGTCTGTCAGCCTTGTTTTTAATTCATAACAAAGAATTGATTTATAGAATTACCCTTTATCTGACCGGGAAGTTATGTCGTGCGCCTATTGTGCTTTCATCACATTAAACATCCAGCGAATACCAAACCGATCCTGGCAGGTACCCCAATAGCCCCAGAATTCATCATGTGGGGCAACTGTATGCATACCACCTTCGGAGAGTGCTTTGTATAACCGGTCGGCTTCATCTTTTGTGTCGGGGTTAAGACTGATGGTAACATTATTTCCTTTCACCAGTTTATGTCCCATACTTTCAAGCATATCAGTGGCCATTAGTTGTGTGCCACCCAGTATGGGCAGTGCCACGTGCATGATCTTATTCAGTTCCGATTCTGAGAGCGCCGGGGCGCCGGGATGGGCAGGGATGTCTTTCATCCTGGCCATCGGGCCGAAAAATTCTGTCTTGAAAACATCTTTGTAATAATTGAATGCTTCTTCAGCATTGCCTGCAAAGTTTAGATAAATGGATACGCTTGCCATAGTCGTTGTTTTATAGTTTTAATTAATATTGAACCTTTTTCATTTGCCAGGAATGCAGAACTTGATTTTAAAAGACTATCATACGCAAATATTTTATTTTCCTATCACCTTGGCCCAGTCTCCCATCAAACAGTATGACTTTTCGGTATAAAGATAACTCAACCTGTTAGAGAGAATAAGATCAGGTCCGGGTTAGCGATAGTCCGTGTCATTCAGCTGAAAGTTGTTTTGGAACGGTTGACTACAGAGAGGAGTGTGCAAACAGCCGCAATCAATGTAAACAACGCCGCAAAAGGAAAGAAATATACATATTCACACACAACCAGGCACAACAGAAAAGCACCCGTGAGCATCACTATCTGCCGCACAAAGTGCACTGATAAAATCCATAATAGAGCCGACAAAAAAACAAGTACAAAAATCAACGTTATGCCATAGCCAGTGTAAAACTGTCCCAGACTCGGGCTTACACCCATAAAAGCAAAATGCTCTGAAAGCATGGCGTTTACCACCTTTGCCATCCTTACGTCTTTGGTTCGGGCCCATGTTAATGCGCCAAATGTATGACCGATCGCATGAAGAAACATGAACAGTGCGCCAAGACGCAATAATATTTTAGGCTTCATCTGCTACTTTTTTAAACAGGTTTAAAATCATACCCCAACCTTCATCCATACTGCCGATCACTTTTGTTCCACCGGTCAATTTATCCAGGTCGCGGTGTTCAAGGGTCACACGGGTAGATGCCGGCCCCACTTTAATAAAATTGATCTCTACTTCTGTTGATAAATTAGGATCGGATATAAAATTGCCGTTGACCTGCCAGATCAATATGAGTTTATCAAATGGATCATAGGCTGAAACAAAACCTACGTTCACTTCTGAGCCATCCTCATGCCGTGAATACCACCTGCCTCCGGGCTTAGCTTCAAGTACGGTTTCGATCATGGGAAATTTTCCCACATGGTGCGTCTTTGGCCACCAGAGATCGATCTTATTCGTAAATACCTCGAAGCAGGTTTGCTGGCTGGCATCTACCTGTAAATCTTTGAAAATGTTTTTCATGTCAACTGTTTCCATAGGTCATTTGGTTTTTCGTTTTTCGGTTTCTTCAGCTACTTTTTTGAAGCTGACCAGCGCATCATCCCAAAAGCGGTCCAGGTATTTTAGCATGAGCTCAATGCCTTTTTGATTGATTCTGTATATACTCCTTGTCCCTTCCTGTTCCATAGTAACGAGTTTTGCTTCCTTTAATATTTTTAAGTGTTGCGATACGGCGGGACGGGAAACTTCCATTCCTTCTGCAATATGCACCACCGATAAGGGTCCTTTTTCCAGTTTTTCAAATATTGCCCTGCGGGTAGGGTCACCGAGCGCCTGAAACGATTTTGCACTTGCTGCTGTCATAAGTAAGTAATTAATTACGGTAAGTGCAAACTTACCATAAAAAACAATATCTTACAATTGTTTTAAAAAAAGGCCTGTTTCACCCCGCCAAAGCCAGCAAAGTGTATGTAAGGCGATTATAATTTTAAATTATTGGGTGAAAAGAAATGTAGCTGTATGGAGAAGAATAGTGGAATACCGATGTTGTCATCGTATGAACCACCCGAATTCTGGACACAGTTGCGGCAGGTCATTCACGAGGAGATTTCGTTGTCCCAGACAACATCGGGAAAAGCGAGCCATATAGTGGTATTTCATAATTGTCCTGTCACGAAGCCGCTATTGTACCCAGGCAGCTGATATAAAATAATAATTTTTTCATACAATGCAGTTTGAACCGCTATTTGAAACGCAGGTTCAGGGACACAATATCGGAATTCATTCCATTATTTTTTGTGTAGTGCCCATATCTTAGCTCCAGCATAGAGAAATGCTCTATTCCAAAAATGCCCGATGGCGGGGTTAGTCTTATCCCCATTCCGAACATCTGACTCGCAAATTCAGAAAGGTCATAGTTACTCGTATAATATTGATCAGTTGTTTTGTGGGCCTGGTAGGCTGCAAAATAATTAACTGCCGATTGGGTATAGTAACGGTAAAAGGGAGTAGCCGAGAAAAATGGAGAAAGCTTTATTACTGTTTCCAGGTTAAAAGTGTGCGAACGTAAACCCCAGTCATCCATATAATACCTGTAATAGCTCCGTAAGATCAGGTTGTCACCTAAAAAATAATTGGCCCGAAACCCTAATGGCAATTTGAAACGGTTGCCCGGAAGGTTCTCTACTTTCAGGCTGTTATCCGTAAAATAAACCCTGTGAAACGGAAGCCCTAAATACCCGCTTTGAGAAATCAGGTCAAGGAGAAAGGCTACCTGTAGTCGTTCATTGATAATTTGAGAATACGAGAAGCTACTTCCAAATGTGTTTCTACCTGTGGTAGCGTATTCTTCGTGCCGGGCGGTGGTAGTTGTCGTTCTTAGTTCTATTGGATAGATCAGTTTCAGGTTGTCCAAGTAGGTAAATAATTTGGCACTGAACTCACCACTTTTATCCTTTGTTTTCTGTGAGAAATCAAGATGACCACCAAAGGATTGGTAGTCGAATTCAAAGGACATTGATCCGCCCAAACCAAAGCTTCGCCCTTTCGTCTCATTTTCAACCGTCCAGCTGGCGGATGGATATACCCGGGTATCTGCATGCGATGCGGATGAATTGGCTTTGAGATCGATCATGTCACTGGATGCGGAGGTGTAGTGATCAACTCCCAATTCAAAATCGAAGGTATGCTTACGACTCTTTCTATCCCACTTATGCAGTTTAAGCTCAATCGAGTTCGATAAATCTGCCAGTTTTTCTGAACCAATGCCCCCGGTAACAGCTGAATTGTTGCCGTTTTGTGAATAGTAACTGGAAGCAAAATTGGCTTCCTCAAAAGTTAATGTACGATTCTTATAGGCCGTATCAGCAGGTTTGGTACTTTGTGAAAAAGCGGCTAAAATGCTTAAGTACATGCCGATCGCAGCAAGCGATAATTTTCTCATAGATAGTTGTTCAAGACTGTTAATGATTAGTTGCAACCACAGCCACCGCCACTTTTGCCGGCGTTTGCCCCGGAGCTACCCTCGCGGTAGGATTGAAAACTAAGTTCTGTTTTTTCCACTTTGCGGTTAGCCAAACTCATTTCTCCATCGTTGAGTTTGTTTTTCCGGTACTCTTTGACGGTTACGCATGAAGTGCAAAGCATAAGCGTGGTAAGTGCCATCCAGGCAAATAAGTTTCTGTTCATGCGAGTCGTATGTTTTTGGAAGTGAATACACGGTTGTTGTCGTCTATGATAATGCAGGCGATGTATTTGAGTTGCCTGACGAGATCCATGCCGGCGCGTATGCCCATGATCATCACAGGCGTTGTGAGTGCATCCGCGATCTCAGCATTTGGTGCCATGATCGTAACACTCTTAATTCCAGTGACCGGAAGTCCTGTTTTGGGATCGATGGTGTGCGAATATTTCTTACCATCTATCATTACAAATTTTTCATAGTTGCCGGAAGTTGCAATGGCCATATCCGTAATGTCCAGATGCGAGAAAGGATATTGAGCAGCATCGGGATTAGCTATACCGATCGTCCAGTTCCCTCCACCAGGCTGATAACCCCATACTGCCATGTCACCGGACGCATTCACGATCCCGCTGGTAACACCTCTTTGTTGTAAGACCATTTTCGCACGCTCAGCTGCATAGCCTTTGCCAATGCCCCCAAAACCGATGCGCATTCCCTTTTCATGTAAGAATACCGTGCAGGCATTCTTATCCAGGATCACGTTGTGGTAGTTGATCAGCCGGACCTGTTGCCTGGCCGTTTTTGCATCAGGTAAAACTGTCATGTTTTGATCAAAGTTCCAGAGGCTTTTATCTATGGACCCATAGGTAATGTCGAACGCACCTTGTGTCAGGTTTGAAATTTGAAGTGACCGTGCAACTAAATCAAATACTTCGCGATCTACTTTTATTGGAGCAATGCCTGCATTTTCATTGATCCTATTAGTTTGGCTATCTGGTGAGTACGTTGTCAGCATCGTTTCGATACGTTTAATCTCCGTGATCGCAGCATCGATATGAAGGTCACTAAGGATCGGATCATCACCTACCACGCTGATCTCAAATCGGTTGCCCATGAGCTTTACCGAACGTTTCCTGATACCAGTTTCAAGAATGTTATTCAGCAGCATGTGTCAGGTCTTTGATATTTGTAATAAACTCATTCACGCCATTTTTAGGATAACCTTCCCAGGTTTTTACAACATTGCCTTTAGCATCCAGAAGTAATGTCAATGGAAAAATCCCAGCCGGGTTATACTTGTCTGCAAGCCGGTCGTTCTGCTGCTGGAAGAATTTTCCCAATTGGTTCTTCTTCTGTCGGGGAAAGTCTGCATTTACCAATACCAGTACCTTACCGGCCATTTTAGCAAAGTCCGGATCATCAAAAAAATCATGGTGCATTTTGATACAGGGTCCGCACCAGTCCGATCCTGAAAAATTCAAGAGTATAAATTTATGTTCTGCCGACGCCTGCTGTTTCGCTTGTTCCACATCGTTAAGCCATACCAACGGCGACAGAAAGATGGCTGCCAGGAAAGAGAAGACAATTATTTTCGTTTGCATGAACCCGAGTTGTTTACAGTAGGACAGAATGCGCTGCCTTTGTGTTATTAAAGGTGACTAAGAAAATCTTAAAGAAAAGCCAAGACATGGGAAAACAAAATACGACACAACTCTGGATGAATTCTGGAGAACCCTGTTATCGAACATATCCAAATAAATGCTATGCTCTTTTAATTTCTTACTATATTGAATTACTAAAATCCTTACTGATGAAGAAAAACAATGTGCACAACCAAATGCGCACTTATCATCGATACCTTGGCTACTTTTTGGCCGGGATAATGCTTATCTACGCCACAAGTGGCGTTATTCTCATCTTTCGGGATACCAATTTTTTAAAACATGATAAGGTAGTCGAAAAACAAATCACTCCTGGGTTAGATTACGCGGCCCTGGGGAAGGAACTGCGTATCAAGGATCTTAAGGTTGAAAGCGATGATGGTTCTACGGTAAGTTTTCACCAGGGCAGTTACAATAAACAAACCGGCAAAGCAAAATATACAGTAAAAGAGCTGCTGCCTTTTGTTGAAAAACTTACCAGGCTTCATAAAGCATCCACCAAGGACCCGCTGTTTTTTTTAAATGTGTTTTTTGGGTTGTCGTTATTATTTTTTGTTGTTTCTTCTTTCTGGATGTTTCTTCCCAATACGACCATTTTTAAAAAAGGATTATACTTTACGCTGGCGGGTAGCCTTTTAGTAATCATCATGCTGTTGTTATAATATTTGATTTCAAGCGTTCAACCCGGATAACGGGAACTTAGAATTCTCACTGAATTATCATGTTAACGTTTCTATCTAAGTAATAGCGTAAAAAAGAAAAACCATCGATTTACGATGGTTTTTCTTGATTTAAGTGATCCCGCTGGGACTCGGACCCAGGACCCATACATTAAAAGTGTATTGCTCTACCAACTGAGCTACGGAATCTGACCTTTTCCCATAAAAAAATGGCATACGCCTTTTTTCTTTGGGAGTGCAAAAATAGGTGAATTAGAAAACCAGCCAAATTTTTATGGTAATTTATTATTTGATTTACCCACAGGTATGTCAATAACTGATGCGCTAACTGCCTATTTTTGCTCTAGTAACACATAATGTATATGTCAATATTTGCAAATAAAATCGTGGTTATTACCGGCGGTTCAGAAGGGATAGGTAAGGCATTGGTGGATGCTTT
>JANXRX010000248.1 GCA_025352905.1 Bacteroidota bacterium
GGGCAGGTTTCTTACTAGCCATAGGGTTTTATCCTTTTTTGTTTACAACCACTTGTAACAGCATATCATTAATGTCAATTTCAATGCCATCCTGTATTTGGGGCACCCATTCAATGGTGTCTGCCAAAATTTCGCGGCAAATATAGTCGTTATATTTAATAATAGACGGCTTCAGTTCCTGGCGGTCAAGAACGGTCACGAATATACGGTCTGTGAGGTCAAAACCGCTGTCTTTTCTGATATTTTGTATACGGTTCACAAATTCACGCGCCTCTCCTTCCTGTTTCAGATCATCCGTAAGCGTGATGTCGAGCGCCACCGTTAAACTGCCTTTACCGGCTACGCTCCAGCCGGGTATATCTTCGGCAGTTATCTCTACGTCTGACAAAGCGACGGTTACCGGTTCCCCATCCACGGTAAGGGTCAATTGCCCTTCTTTTTCGAGCAGTGCGATATCGGGTTGACCCAAATTACCGATGGCAGCTCCGGCAGCTTTCATTTTTGCACCCAGCCGGGTGCCCAATGCTTTAAAATTGGGTTTTATTTTTTTACTGATCACCCCTTCCGTTTCGGTGATATAGACCATTTCTTTTACGTTCACTTCTGCTTTTATCAGATCCTCGATCTTTTCAAGCTGGGTCTTCATACCAGGTGTCAGAACCGGTATCATTAACTTTTGCAATGGCTGCCGCACTTTTATGTTTACTTTTTTGCGGAGCGATAGCACCAATGAACAAACATCCTGCGCCAGTTGCATTCTTTCTTCGAGTAATGCGTCAATAACGGTTTCATCGGTAACCGGGAAATCTGCATGGTGTACAGAGGATACCGCAAACCTGCCGGTGACCTTGTTGAGGTTACCAAAAACGGCATCGCTGAAGAAAGGAGAGATCGGCGCCATTAACCGTACAATAGTTTCGAGACAGGTATACAGGGTCTGGTATGCGCTGATCTTATCCTGCTCATATTCGCCTTTCCAGAAACGGCGCCGGCATAAACGTACATACCAGTTACTGAGATGTTCATCTAAAAACTCCTCAATATAACGGCCGGCCATGGTTGGCTCGAACTCGTTCATAGATAACGTAACGTTCTTAATAAGCGTATTCAGTGATGATAAGATCCACCTGTCAATTTCAGGTCGTTCTGTAACCGGGATAGCTGCTTCGGTAAAAGCAAATCCATCTACATTGGCATAGAGACTGAAGAACTGGTAGGTATTGTATAAGGTTCCGAAGAATTTACGTTGTACTTCCTGGATCCCCGCAAGATCAAATTTCAGGTTATCCCAGGGAGAGGCATTGGTGATGAGGTACCAGCGTGTGGCATCCGCTCCATATTTTTCAATGGTTTCGAACGGATTCACCACGTTGCCCAAACGTTTGCTCATTTTATTGCCGTTCTTATCCAGCACCAACCCATTACTCACAACCGCTTTATAGGCAACACTGTCAAACAGCATCACACCCAATGCATGTAGGGTATAGAACCAACCACGTGTCTGATCAACGCCTTCGGCGATAAAATCGGCCGGGAAAGCTTCTCCTTTATCCACCAGTTCTTTGTTCTCAAAAGGATAATGCCATTGCGCGTAAGGCATGGCGCCGCTATCGAACCAAACATCTATCAGGTCTGATACCCGTTTCATTGGTTTACCCGATGCGCTTACCAGTATGATATCATCTACAAAAGGTTTGTGAAGGTCGAGAATACCTTCGTGCAGGTAATGCCTGTTCACTTCACCACCCAATACCTCACTGGCTTTGCGGATCCCTTCATTTAATTCGTCTATGGAACCGATACAGATTTCTTCCTCCCCGTCTTCTGTTCTCCAAACCGGTAAAGGCGTTCCCCAATAACGGCTGCGGCTCAAGTTCCAGTCAACCATATTCTCTAACCAGTTTCCAAAACGCCCTTCTCCGGTTGATTTCGGTTTCCAGTTGATTGTCTTATTCAATTCAACCATCCGGTCTTTTACAGCGGTTGTCTTTATAAACCATGCATCGAGCGGATAATATAAAATAGGCTTATCTGTTCTCCAGCAATGCGGGTAACTGTGTTCGTATTTTTCTACTTTAAATGCGCGGTTCTCTTTTTTCAGTTTTACGCTGATGTCCACATTTACGTCCGCATAGGCAGGATCATCTTTGTAATCTTTCACATACCGGTTGCTGAATTCGCCCATCCCTTCTATAAATTTGCCCTGCTTATCTACCATGATGAGGATCCCGATATCATATTTCTTTCCAACCCGGTAGTCATCCGCACCAAAAGCAGGAGAAGTATGCACGATACCGGTTCCGTCTTCGGTTGTAACAAAATCACCCAGCAAAACGCGGAACGGTTTGGCGGTTGGGGTTTGGAGTTTGATGTTCTCTAAAGAATTGGCCTCGTAAGGAAGTAACTGCTCGTATTCGCAGCCTTCGAGTTGACTGCCCTTGTATTCAGCCAATATTTTCCAGGGAAGCAATTTTGCCTTTTCATTGTACCCTTCAAAATCGCCATTTTCAGCTTCCGGTTTAAAATACTTGCCCAGTAAGGCTTTGGCCAGGATAATGTTTACAGGAAGATGTGTGTAAGGGTTGAATGTTTTGACTAATACATAATTAATATTCGGTCCGACTGTCAATCCCAGGTTAGAAGGTAATGTCCACGGTGTAGTTGTCCATGCCACAAAAAACACTTCATCATTCGGTGTTCCCTGTTCGGTATTCGATATGGCTGTAAACAGGAATTCACTCTTTTCATTCTTTACTGCGTTGAACATCGCCACCACGCTTGTATCCTTCACATCCTTATACGTTCCCGGCTGGTTCAGTTCATGTGAACTCAGGCCCGTTCCGGCCGCGGGTGAATAGGGCTGGATGCTTACACTTTCATACAGCAACCCTTTCTTATACAACTCACTCAATATCCACCAGAGCGTTTCAATGTACTTGTTTTCGAAAGTGATATACGGATCGGCAAGGTCAACCCAATAACCCATCTGGGTGGTCAGCTCATCCCATTTATCTTTATAGCGTAATACCGCTTCCCGGCATTTCTGGTTGTATTCTTCTACCGATATTTTTTTGCCGATATCTTCTTTGGTAATGCCCAGTTCTTTTTCCACGCCCAGTTCTACCGGGAGCCCATGGGTATCCCAGCCACCTTTTCTTTTTACCTGGAAGCCCTGCATGGTCTTGTACCTGCAAACCATATCCTTTAATGTGCGGGAAATAACATGGTGAATACCGGGCATGCCATTGGCGCTCGGCGGCCCTTCATAAAATACAAAGGGTTTCCTGCCCTCGCGGAGGGAAACGCTTTTTTCAAAAGCCTGTTCTTTCTGCCATTTGGCCAGAATCTCCTGTTCTATCGCAGGCAGGTTCAATCCTGAAAACTCCGGGTATGTAACGCTCATATTCGTAAACTCGCTTGAAATGCCTGTTCTCACCTGCCAGGGCAGGTTTTAAAGGCTGCGAAGTTAAGAAATATTGGGATGGGAAAGTGTGAATAATGAGGCGTGAGACCTGAGAAAGGAGGATTTTCAGGAATTTAACCAGGTAACGCGCAAGTTGAGGCGTGAATCTCTCACGATTCACGCCCCGGTACTCACGGGCAACTATTAAAACGTAGTACTGCCGTTGGTCTGGTAAGTGTACTGAAACTTATACAACAGGGTAACCGGTACGGGACCGGTAAAGGGCGCATAGTCAACCCCGAGTAGCTGCATTTTGGCATAATGTGCGCCATCTGCCGTACGGAAGATGAATACTTTTCCTGCCTTGGGTGCAAACGCATGGGTAGTGGTATTGTAATCATACCAGGTACCATCCTTGATGGCCAGTTTAGCAGCCGAAGAATCATACGCATATCCTGTGGATGGCGCCGATGTAATGGAAGAGTAAATGCCATCCTGTACGATCACGCCCGCATTACCCGGTCCGCTTGCATTGCTGTTTACCAGGAAACTGGTCAACCGCAGACCGAAATCCCATTTACTGGTAGCAGAGTCTGTATTGGCAACCACAGCGCTGTCTTTAAAACGAAAGAAAGCATAGTTTGATGCGGTACTGAAATTAACGCTCAGTGTTTGTGTGGTCGTAACGGATAGCGCGGGCGTTGTATCATCTTTTTGACACGCTGTTAATCCGGCTATTGCCGCGATGGTTACGATTAAAATTGACTTACCTGGTCTCATGATCTTATTGATTTTGTTTTATTGAATAACTGGTTGATTGAATAATTGATGTTCAGAAAAAATAACCTGCCCGCAATATTTGATAACTGCGAAGGGTTGGTATAATTAAGCAGGTTCTCTATCCCGGCCTGTACCCGAAAACGGGT
>JANXRX010000313.1 GCA_025352905.1 Bacteroidota bacterium
CCATCGCGCTTATATCATCATTCCCCACTAACCTGCATGCCCAGGTTGTTTGGGAGGACCATACAAAGGAAGTCTATAACTACCTGGCAAGGATGGCACAGAAAGGGCTTATTATCTTCGACGACAATATCAGGCCACTCAGCCGGAAATATATTGCGGATTGCCTCGACTCCCTCTCGCACAAGTCCGGGCTTGATGCAGTTGAAAAAAAAGAACTCTCTTTTTATTTCCGCGAATATGGAAATGAGATCTCGCCTCTACAAACCACTTCTGAAAAGATTGATTTTTTAAAGAATGACCCTTATAAAAGATGGCGGACATTTGCTGCTACCGGCCAGGGTTTCTTTTTAATTGCCGATCCTGTTTTTACTGCGGCTACTATACAGGGATCAGGCAAAAATGTACTGCAAAGCAGTTCGGGTCTCAGCTTCCGCGGTTATGCCGGGAAACATTGGGGATTTCATTTTTTCTATAATGATATTACCGAATCAGGGAAAGGATTTGACACAACACGGCAAAACACACCGGAAACAGGTATCGTAAGAAAAGATACCGGTCTTTATTCCAGTCAGAATTACTCACAGTTCCGCGGCAGTATCTCTTATAGCTGGAAGAATGGTTCGCTCAGTTTTGGCCAGGATCATCTTTTGTGGGGATATGGAGAAAATGGCAGGATCGTCCTGTCTGATAAAGCACCCGCTTTCCCATTTATCCGGTTTGATTACCATCCTTTATCCTGGCTCAAATTCAACTATACCAATACCTGGCTAAACTCTGCACTTATTGATTCCACCCGAACGTATAGTACCGGCAACGGTGTATATGGCGGGCAGCGGCAGGTATTTATCCCTAAATACATGGCCACGCATAGCATACAGGTAAGAGTGATGAAGGGCCTTGACCTGGCAGCCGGTGAATCGATTGTGTATAGTGATCATTTAGATGTTGGGTACCTGTTGCCCATGATGTTTTTTAAGATCTATGATAATATTGTAAACAACAGCAATATTCATGCGGGTTCGAACGGACAACTTTTTTTCCAGGCAAGTTCGCGTAACCAGTTGCCGAAAACACATTTGTATGCCACTGTTTTTATTGATGAGATCAGGATCTCTTCCATTTTTGACAATGCCAAAAGCCGTAACCAACTTGGTTTTACAATAGGCGGATCTGTAACGGATGTGTTCGTTCCCTATCTTACGCTCGGACTGGAATACACAAGGGTTAACCCGTTTGTTTACCGGAACCTGATACCTGCCCAGGATTATACCAGTTTTAAATATTCGCTTGGCGACTGGATGGGTAACAATTTTGACCGGCTGATCTACTCTCTTAAATACACTCCTGTTCCCAGGTTAAAATGCCTGCTGCGTTACCAGTTAAGCAGAAAGGGTGCGCCGGGTACGCTTGATCAGCAGTATTTTCAGCAACCGCAACCCCCATTCTTATTCGATTTGCAGAATACCCAGCAGGAGTTTTACGCAAGGTTCTCCTATGAATGGATAAATGACCTTAACCTGGTGGGTTATTACAGTAGTTTATCAACCAATAATAAGGTTAACGGGCAAAAAAATACTGTCAATACTTTCAATATCGGGTTCAGCTACGGCCTGTAATTCCTATAATCTACTCCTTTTCAGTGCCTTTTTGTGGCCGGAATTCGCTTTTTTGTGCCAATTTTCAATGACATAACCCGTTTATATCTAAATAGATGTGATATTTTTTCGATATTTGCCGGAACTATCCTGTTCTGATGAAGCTGATTACTTTTAAACATATCATTTCGCTTTGTGCCTGTGTTGCTGTCCTGTTTACGACAACCCCAACCAAAGGGCAAACCCTTTCCCCAGGTTCTGTAAAAACATCCCAGATGTCGGACGAGCAGATTATGCAAGCCTGGCAACAGACCCAACGTTTAGGTCTTTCTGAGAGCGATGCCATGAGCCTGCTCATGAAGCAGGGTATGAGCTCTTCAGAAATAGACAATTTTAAAAAACGCCTGGCGCAGGCGCAGGCCACAAAAAGCAAACCATTGCCTAAAAAGGACACTGTCGTTTATAGCCGCGACAGTAACTGGGCAAAAGAAGTACCTGTTATCAGGAAAAAGCTGGACCTCTATGGATACGATTTCTTTAGTAATTCCAATGCTTCCTTCCAGCCGAATATCAGGGTAACCACACCCAGGAACTATATTTTAGGAATGGATGATGATCTCCAGATCAGTATCACCGGTCTTAATCAGAATGAGATAGAGGGCGTGATTAATCCCGAAGGCAATTTACAGATCCAGAATCTTGGTTTTGTAAGCCTTGCCGGCTTAACGGTAGACCAGGCAACTGAAAGGCTTCGCAACAGGCTGGCGGAGCGCATCTATCCTGCATTAAAAACCGGGCAAACCAAACTTTTCCTGTCTCTAAATAAGGTTAGAAATATCCGGGTAACCGTAGTAGGCGAAGCTAAAAATCCGGGCAACTTTGTTGTTTCCGCCTTAGCCAGTTTTTTCAATGTATTAAATCTTGCCGGTGGGCCCTCACCGATGGGTTCATTAAGAAAAATAGAATTGATCAGGAACAATAAGCTGGTAGAAACGATCGACTTCTATTCTTTCCTGCAGAACGGTATCCTCGATAAGAATATCCGCCTCGAGGACCAGGATGTGATCCGCTTCCCACTATATGTGAAACGGGTGCATTTGAATGGTGAATTAAAAAGACCCGCTACGTATGAATTGCTTGAAAAAGAAACCCTTGCCGATCTGCTCAGGTACAGCGGGGGATTTACAGAATACGCCATCCGGGATATAGCCAAGATAGAACAGACCGGTGAAAGGGAAATGCGCG
>JANXRX010000020.1 GCA_025352905.1 Bacteroidota bacterium
GGAAATATTTTCCAGGTATACCTGTTCTGGGAACTGGTGGGAGTTTCTTCCTTTTTACTCATTGGCTATTATTTCCAGAAACCTTCCGCCGTTGCTGCTTCCAAAAAAGCGTTTATCGTCACACGTTTCGCTGACCTTGGCTTCCTGATCGGGATCCTGGTACTTGGTTTTTATGGGGGCACCTTAGATATCAGTTTGCTGATTCAGCGACTTACCAATATTCAATCCGAACAATTCATTGGTATCACTACCGCCGGTTTCCTGGGTGTATCCATGCTTACCTGGGCGCTGGTACTTGTGTTTATCGGTGGCGCAGGTAAATCGGCCATGTTCCCCCTGCATATCTGGCTCCCCGATGCCATGGAGGGGCCAACACCTGTTTCTGCCTTAATACACGCAGCAACCATGGTAGTAGCAGGTGTGTATCTGGTTGCGCGGTTATTTCCCGTTTTTTCAATGGATGGCGCTGCCCTGCATATCGTAACGTATACAGGGTTGCTCTCAGCATTGCTCGCCGCAGTGATCGCCTGTACACAAACAGATATTAAAAGGGTATTGGCCTATTCAACCATGTCGCAGATCGGGTATATGATGTTTGCCCTGGGTATTGCAAGGATGGGGGGGGAATCGGGGATGGGTTATATGGCGTCTATGTTCCATTTGTTCACACATGCTTTTTTTAAATCCCTGTTATTCCTCTGCGCGGGCTCGGTGATCCATAGGGTACACAGTAATGAGATGAAAGATATGGGCGGGTTGCGTAAATGGATGCCGCTTACGCATATCGCCTTCCTGGTGGCCTGCCTCGCTATTGCAGGGATCCCTCCGTTCGCAGGGTTCTTTAGCAAGGAAGAAATATTATTGGCTGCATTTCATGCCGATAAACTCGTATACGGTGTCGCGCTTTTTACAGCGGTACTGACCGCTTTTTATATGTTCCGTTTGTATTTTTCTATTTTCTGGAATAAACCCTCCTCGCTGCATGAACCACATGCAGAAGGAACGCTCTCCATGAAAATCCCATTGGTCATTCTAACGCTTTGCGCGATCGGCGCCGGGTTCTTTCCCTTCGCCTCATTTATTACGGCTGATGGAAAACCGCTTGAAACACATATGGATCTTATGTTTTCATTCGTACCGGTAGGTCTTACACTCGCAGCTATATTATTTGCTGCTTTCCTCTATAAGACACAGAACGAACGGGCAGACCGCATAGCCGCCACATTCGGCGGTATATACAGAACAGCGGCCAGGAAATTCTATATAGATGAGGTCTATCTTTTTATTACCAAAAAGATCATCTTCCCACTGATAGGCCGGCCAATTGCCTGGATAGATAAACATATTGTTGATGGATGCATGAATGGGCTGGCGCTGGTCACCGGTAAGATCTCCGGCCTGATCAAAGGAATACAGTCCGGTAATGTACAGTCATACGCTGTATATTTTTTTGGAAGTATTGCCACACTGGCGGTATTATTAATTTATTTATGGAAATAACGAACGCATGAACCTATCCTTACTGATCATCCTTCCCTTTCTCACCGCGGCAGCTGTGCTTTTCTGCAGGGGGCTGAAGCAGGTAAGAATAGTGGCATTGACAGGTTCGGTTGCACAATTAGTATTATCGGTCTGGCTCTTATTCGCTTACTGCAGCGAAAGGGCGGCGGGTAATCATTCCATGATGGTCTTTGAAAACAATACTGCCTGGTTCAGCGGCCTTTCTATCCATTACCATGTGGGCGTGGATGGTATTTCCATTGCGATGATACTCTTAACGGCTTTTGTAGTGGTAGCAGGCATCCTGGTTTCATGGGCGATGGAAAAACTAAGCAAAGAATTTTTCTTCTTATTGATCTTCCTGAGCCTTGGCGCATACGGCTTCTTTATTTCCCTCGACCTGTTCACCCTGTTCTTCTTTTTAGAGATCGCGGTGATCCCTAAATTCTTACTGATCGGTATATGGGGCAGCGGTAAAAAAGAATACAGCGCCATGAAACTCGCGCTGATGCTGATGGCAGGATCTGCACTGGTATTGATCGGCTTACTGGGTATGTATTATGCAACCGGTAGTTTTGACATGCTGCAGATCAGCCAGGCGCACATTCCGCTTGCCACTCAATACCTGTTCTTCCCGTTTGCCTTTGTCGGTTTCGGCATATTTGCGGCGCTGTTTCCTTTTCATACCTGGGTGCCGGATGGACATGCTTCCGCACCCACAGCTGCTTCTATGTTCCTTGCCGGCATCTCTATGAAATTGGGCGGGTATGGTTGTTTGCGGGTAGCTACTTTCCTGATGCCGGATGCGGCGCATCATTATGCACCTGTTATCATACTGCTGGCTACGATTGCCATCATCTATGGCGCCTTCGCTACGATGATGCAGACCGATCTTAAATACATCAACGCGTATTCATCGGTAAGTCATTGCGGGTTCGTGATACTGGGTATCGGCATGTTAACACAAACATCGGTCAATGGCGCTGTGCTGCAAATGATATCACACGGATTGATGACGGCCCTTTTCTTTGCTGCTATCGGTATGATCTATAGCCGTACACATACACGTATGGTAGCACAACTGGGTGGACTGTTAAAAGTGATGCCGTTTATTTCAACCCTGTTTGTGATAGCGGGACTTTGTTCATTGGGTTTGCCTGGACTAAGCGGGTTTGTTGCCGAGATGACTGTGTTTATGGGTTCCTGGCAAAACCCTGATGCGATGTATCGTTTGGCAACCATACTGGCCTGTGCTTCTATTGTTGTAACAGCCGTATACATACTGCGCGCAGCCGGAAAAACAGTAATGGGGCCGCTGCCGGAAGGATATGCGAATCTTACTGATGCAACCTGGAATGAAAAAATGGCGGCTATCCTGTTAGTAGCTGGGATCCTTGTAATGGGTGTTGCACCCTTCCTGGTAAACCAATTGATCGGGCCGGGAACAGAACATATTATGCAACAGGTAGGGCAGGTGATCAACCCTAAATGAAATTGAACTATGCTCACAGATATATTCATATTATTAAAACAGGAACTGGCTATCACCCTTATTATATTCCTGTTGCTGTTCAGTAAGCTCGGGAAAGATTGGGGCACCGAAAATATCCTGAAGCTGGTCAACCTGCTTTTGCTGGTAAATCTCCTCTCCGGTTTCTGGTATAACACGGAGGGTTCCTTATTCGGCGAAATGTTTCATACGGGTAAATTAGTGGTACTGGAAAAAAATATTCTTAACCTCGCCACATGGATCATTTCTTTACTGGCCTATCCCTGGTTAAAGAACCATAAACATGCGGTTGAGTTTTATTTGTTGTTGCTTTCTTCCCTGCTGGGTATGTTCTTTATGATCTCATCCGGTAACCTTTTACAATTCTATCTCGGGCTGGAACTGTCTACTATACCATTAGCCGCCGCGGCCAATTTTGATCTTGTTAAAAAAAGATCTTCCGAAGCAGCCATGAAGCTGATTATTTCTTCCGCTTTTTCTTCGGCGCTCCTGTTATTGGGTATTTCATGGATGTACGGGGTCAATGGCAGCCTTGATTTTTCCGTCCTCGCTACACAAACCGGGCATTCTTCCTTCCTGGTATTTGCTTTTATCCTGCTT
This sequence comes from Bacteroidota bacterium, assembly GCA_025352905.1. GTDB lineage: Bacteria > Bacteroidota > Bacteroidia > Chitinophagales > Chitinophagaceae > Sediminibacterium. Next base: position 3,611 of record JANXRX010000020.1, read on the forward strand.
ATATCCGGGTTTGCTTTTAAGATATCAGCTGTCCCTTTTCATTTATGGACCGCCGATGTGTATGAAGGCTCGCCGGTAGCGGTAACTGCTTTTTTATCGGTGGTTTCCAAAGCTGCCGTTGTATTTGTGTTTGTATCGGTATTGTATACGGTCTTCAAGCCATTGGCTGATCTATGGTACCCGGTTGTTTTTGTACTGGCGCTGCTGTCTATTATTATCGGTAACCTGTTTGCCATCAGGCAGAATAATTTCAAACGTTTCCTTGCTTTTTCCTCTATTGCACAACTGGGTTTTATCCTGGTGGGTATTTCCGGAAGTTCGCAAGGCGGAACGGCATCAGTGATCTATTTTATTTTGATCTATATATTCTCCAACCTGGCGGCATTCGGGGTTGTTTTGTTAACGGGCGCTGTAACGGGCAAAGAGAATATCAGCGATTACAAAGCGTTCTATACCACCAATCCACTGCTTTCATGGATACTCACCATTGCCCTGTTCTCATTGGCCGGTGTGCCGCCTACCGCCGGTTTTTTTGGAAAATTTTTCCTGTTGATGGCCGGCGCCTCCAAAGGAAATTACTGGCTGATAGGTGTTGCATCCCTGAATATGGTGATCTCTTTTTATTACTATCTCAGGGTGGTAAAAGCGATCTTTATGGAAGACAATGAGCACCCCATCGCAAGGCTAAGCATCCCCTTTCCTGTAAAACTGGCCCTGTATATCTGCGTAGCGGGCATTGTACTGACGGGGTTGCTGGGAAGTGTATATGATTATATTTATTCACTAAGCACAGGTTTATAACGCTTTATATGGCCATCAACAAGAACCATGAATTTGAAGAACTGGACGGCATAAAATGTGCCATCGTGGAAAAGAATGTACTGCCGGGCCGGGTCGATTTTCTAAAGGAGTTACTCAGTTTTAATCACTTCACAGTGATCGTTCAGCCCAGCCCCCCGCCAAAACCCGCCCCTGCCGCTGTTGCAGGCACGGAGCCCCCTCAGCCAGCAGAACCGTTACCTGTTCTTCCGGAAACTTTTACCGTAGGTGTCACAAATGTAATGTTCAATGCCACCAACGCAGTTTTTGGCCGGTTATTAAAAACCCCGGATGGCCATGTGGTAACGCTAGCCTACTGGAAACAGGAAGAGAATATCTCGCACGATGAGATCCCTTACTATGAGAAGAAAGATTAGCGAATCCGTTAATTTTTAAAAAATCCACTGTTTTTTTCTACTTACTATTTACCTTTCCGGTCAATTATTCCCTGCATGAAAACTCTTTGTTTACGTTTATTCTTTACTGCGGCGGGTATGCTTATCCTGCAGGTTGGTTTTTCACAACAGCTGGATTCTATCATGTCGATATATGATGCACAGCTGCCGAGGGAAAAAATGCATATCCACTTTGATAAAGTAGCGTATAACCGGGATGAGACCATCTGGTATAAACTATATATCCTTGCAGGTACTGATCTAACCAGGCAGAGTAAAAATGTGTATGTAGAATGGTATGATACAACCGGGAAAATGATCAAACAAACGGTTGCCCCGCTGTTCCAATCCACGGCCAAAGGATCTTTCGATCTCCCCGGTGATTACAAAGGCGATTTTGTACACGTAAAAGCCTATACAAGGTGGATGCTGAATGATGATTCTGCGTTCATTTACCAGAAAGATATCCTGATCAATTCTATCACAACGGCGCAAAGCAGGCCCGCAGTGGTTCCGCGTACAAAAGTGGATGCGTTCCCCGAAAGCGGTGTGCTGTTGCAGGGCGTACTAAACCGGGTCGCGTTCAAATCCACTAACCAGTTTGGTATACCGGTCATTATTAAAGGCGGGGTATACAACAATAAAAACAAACAGGTAGATACCCTGGTCATAAAACACGATGGAATGGGAATGTTTTCCCTTACACCCCAACCAGGTGAAACCTACCAGATCAACTGGACAGACGAAAATGGTAAGAAAGGCACCACGCTTATCGAGCCTGCCAAAACAAATGGCGCTGCTATTGCGATACGAGCCACCAATGATAAGGCACTGATCCAGGTGCAGAGAACAGGTGACGTGCCCGACAATTATAAAAGACTAAACCTATGGGTTCATATGAACCAGTCGTTATTCTATAAAGTAAAGATCAACGCTACAGAAAAAACATTGATCAATGCAGAGATCCCCATTGATGAATTGCCTACGGGTGTTTTACAATTCACCCTGTTCACTTCGGATTTTATACCCATTGCCGAAAGGATCCTGTTTGTGAACAACCGCCAGCACGAATTCAACGCCAAGGTAACTTTGCCGGTTGTGAACGTAGACAGACGTGGTAAGAACATAGTGGAAGTTTTTGTATCGGATACGGCATTCACGAATATGTCTATGGCCATTACAGATGCTGCCATTTCATTGCCGGAAACCAATTCTATCTATTCTGATCTTTTATTAAGCAATGAGATAAGGGGTAAAATATATAACCCGGCCTATTATCTTACCAGCGACGCAGACAGCATCACGGCTAATCTTGACCTGGTCATGCTTACCAATGGATGGCGGCGTTTCGACTGGGAGAAAGCAAATGCAGCTGTTCTGCCAACGGTTGTGTATCCGAAAGAGAACGACTTTTTAAAGGTAGGCGGTAAAGTATATGGCGTTAAACCAGGTATGTCTGCCAAGCCCCTTCAGTTAAATTTTATCATGTCGGCCAAAGACAGCAGCAAGCAGTTCTTTTTTGCGGAAGTGGGGAAAGACGGGCTTTTTGAGATCAGGAACCAGTTCTTTTATGATACGGTAAAAGTATTTTACGGATTCAATGGGAATACCAAAATAGGGGAAGTAACACAGGTTCAGTTAGACAATGGTCTTCTGCGGCAGATACAGAAAAAAATACCCTTTTCTGCACGGAACCTGCAAAATCCATGGAGCGACAGTTTGGCGCGGGTGAAAATGAATTTTATTCTCACGGAACAGGAAAAACTGCGCAGGAGCATGGCGAGCGCCACTTTGCAGGAAGTGATCGTAAAAGCAAAAGCAAAAAGCAATCTCCAGGTAATGGAAGAAAAATATGCGACCGGTTTGTTTTCCGGCGGTGATGGATTTTCATTTGACCTGACAGAAAATAATGCAGCTCTTGGCTCACTGGATATATTAGGTTACCTGCAGGGCAGGGTGCCGGGTCTTACCGTTAGCGGTTCGGGTGCCCAGGCAACCCTTAGCTGGCGTGGCGGAACACCAGATGTTTTTTTGAATGAAACACAATCGCAGGTTGAATTGATCCAGTCGATCCCGGTAACGGATATAGCTTTTGTAAAAGTGTTCCGCCCCCCTTTCTTTGGATCGATGGGCGGTGGAAGCGGTGGTGCCATTGCTATTTATACGAAAAAGGGAGCTGATGGAAGAAAAACGCCACCGGATAGTCATGGGCTTGAATATACCCTGCTCGGCGGCTATTCACGTTTTAAAGAATTCTTTAATCCCTCCTATGATAAACCGGCAGATAATAACGACCCTGATCTGCGCACCACTTTATACTGGAACCCATACATATTAACCAACAAAAAGAGCCCCCGCATACGGATAACCTTCTTCAACAATGATATCAGTAAAAAATTCCTGCTGGTACTCGAAGGGGTGAATGGAGATGGAAAGATGACAAGGGTGGTGAAAGTGATCGATAGCAAATCACAGGACTAAAAAAGCAACTATCGAACAGATGAATGTCGAAATTCGACATTCATCTGTTCGATAGTCGACATTTAATTTTTTCTTCCCCCTCCGAATCCACCGGCTCTGCCTCCCTGTCCACCCTGCCCCTGCCCGCCCTGGCCCCGCATGCCTCTCAGTAAACCGGGCATTCTTTGCTGTTTGCCGGCAAACTGCCGCAGGTTATAGGTAAATGTGAGCATGGCATACCGGGTAAGTACATTGGTACGCTGATCCTGTATGGTATTACCGGTTACCGTTCTCACCACACTGGTGTTCTGGTTGAGCAGGTCAAAAACACTGAGCCGCAGCTCGCCAGCTTTATTTTTCAGGAATTGTTTAGCCACGGAAGGATTGAGTAAGGGAACACTTGTATTATATCCCGCTGCATGGTTGCCGCTATAAGTGTAATCAAAATCGCTGGCCAGGATCCATCCGTTATTGGTGTAAATAGTAAACTCGGTGGATAGTGTTTCTGAATAATAATTTGAATTCAGCGTTGGTTGCAGGCTGTTGCGTGCAATATTGTAAGTAGTAGTGGAACTGAAATTCATGTCGAAATTATTCTTCAGGTTACTGGTCCACTTAATGGTTTGGGCAAGACTGGTATTGCGCGTGTAATTGCTTTGCAGGTCTACTAATGTTTGTGCCTGGTTATAATTGATATTGGTGGTGAAGTTCAGGTTCGATTTCGGCCTTTTTAACGGGAACCCATAATTGATATAAGCCGCAACGCTATAGGTGCCATCCAGGTTTACGGAAGTGGTTGTTTTACCGCCATTGGCATTTTGGGTGATCGAACTCTGAATATCATTTACGATCGTGCTGGCATTAATCGTAACCAGGAATACATGTTGTGTAACGGGGTCGAAGGATTGATATAACAACCGTAAACTATGGGTGAACTGTGGTTTCAGGGTAGGGTTACCCACCTGGAAATTGATCGAATCACTGGTTGTTACCAACGGTTGCAATTGCGTAACAGACGGCTGCCCGGTTCTGCCTGTGTAATTGAAGCGCAGGTTCTTGGATTTAGCTATGATATACTGGAAATTGACCGTAGGGGTAAAATTCACATAGTTGTTGGTTACGGTTATATTCTTCGTGGTATTGATACTGGTCAGGTCTGTGAACTGTACACCCGTACCCATACTGAAATTATATTTCGGATTCTGAATGCGGTAGTTCACTGTACCGCGGTTAGAAACAGTGGTATTCGTATAAGAGTTGCTGAACAGGCTGTCGAACCGGGTAAATCCATGCGATGCATCGCTGAATTCATAAGTGTCGTTGTTTGACTTACTATGCAGGTTCGAATAATTATAATTCAGTTCTATGATCTGGTTCTTGCCGATGGGTTCGGTATAAGAAAGGGTAGGGGTGATATTGAATGAATTAGACGTACTGCGGTAATACTGGTTGATCGTATCTATTTTCGAAAAGGGAACATAAAAATCATTGATCGCATAATTATATCCATCACCATCATTGGTGCTGGCAGACACGCCAAGATCCAGTGAAATAGTTCGCCCCCTCTTTTTGAACCGGTGCCTGAATTGCAGGTTAGTATTGTTAAGGTTATAACCTGTGTTCACACCTGTTGTGGTATTCACAGACTGGTTAATGAATTTTCCATTAGTACCCGCCGTGGTTAATGTATTTGCGTAAGAATAAGGCGTGGTATGCTGAAAACTGATATTGGGCCGGAATATCAGCGAGTTACTGCTGTCAAATTTTTCTTCGAGGTTCAGGTTGATCCGGTTATTCTCATTGGCCCGTATAGAAGAGTTGTTTTTATTATTATAGGTAGAGGAATCGGCCGTGAGAATATTCTGTGTTAAACTGTTCTGATCCGTTACCGTATGCTGGCTGTTATAAAAATAGCTGCCCGCCACATCCACGTCTTTGCTCCATGAATCGCGGTAGTTCAGGCCACCGGCCCAGGTTGTTGTGATACCCGAACCCGTTGTGCCACTACCACCGCCGCCGCCTCTTCCGCCACCGCGACCGCCGCCCAGGAAATCCTGAACGGTAAAATTCTGTTTGTTCACATCATTCCCCTGCCCAATTACGGAGAGCTGCTGGTTCCCGTTTATTCGCTGGATATTAAAATTCTCATCGTAGGTTTCCGCAGTACCTACGCCCGCAACCGCTTTACCAAAATAGCCTTTACGTTTATCTTTCTTGGTAGTGATGTTAATCGTCTTCACACGGTTGCCATCATCAAAACCCGTGAACTTGCTTTGATCGCTCAGGTCATCAAACACCTGGATCTTATCAACTATATCGGGTGGTAAGTTCTTGGTCGCCATTTTAGGATCATCCCCAAAAAACCGCTTGCCATCAACCAATACACGCTGCACGGTTTCGCCCTGTGCTTTTACAACGCCTGTTTTATCCACGTCTACACCGGGTAATTTTTTCAGGAGATCCTCTACTACGGCATTCGGCTTTGTTTTGAAACTGGCCGCATTGTATTCGATGGTGTCTTTCTTAATGGTAATGGGCGATTGGGTCACCGTTACATTGCCGAGGTCATTTACCCGTTGTTTCAGGTATAGCGAACCCATTTCAAGCAACGGTACTGTTTTGGAAAAAGTAAAATGTTTGAAAACCGGTTCGTATCCCTGGAAATTAATGTGTATTAGATAGGTGCCAAAACTGATATTGTGGATCTCAAAACTGCCGTCTGCCTTTGTTAACCCGAATAATTCTACTGTAGAATCTGATGGGTCAAGTATGGTTACCGAAGCATCTTTCAGGGATTGTTTGGCCACACTGTCAACCAGCTTTCCCTTCAGCGTACCCGTTGTCTGACCGAAAGCAGTGGCAGATAATAACAGAAGAAGGGGTACTAATATTTTCATAAATGCTTTTTATGCGGGTCATTGGTCAGTAGAGAAATCAAAACGCTATTTACTTTATTACCGTACTAATGACCAATTGACGAACCTCGTATAATTCATGACCTATAAACCAGGATCCATACACCATCCGGGTCACTTCTTCTAAAGTAGACTGATCAAAAACGGTTACCTGTAAATAATCGGTCATGGCATATAACAGATAGGTGAATAATCTAATAGGTATTGGGATGGTTTTGGCAAACCCCGGCGCAACGGATTTTATTTATTTTGTTGGTCGTTTAATCCTTTCTGTTCGCCGATAATTACTGAGATATTATCGGCTTATCTTACTCAAAAAAGGATTATTTTAGGTTGTCATTTGCAGATATAGAGATAAACCTGCCTGATAAATAACCGGTATGAGCGATATAGATTCATTAAGAGAAAGACAGGATCATATCGACAGCCACCAGCATTTCTGGCATTATCACCCCGCAAAACACAATTGGATAACGGATGAGATGGCTGTTATCCGGCAGGATTTTTTACCGGACCAACTGGAACCTATACTGCAGGATAACCATATACAGGGCTGCATAGCCGTGCAGGCAGATCAAACAGAAGAGGAAACCACTTTTCTGCTGCAACTGGCCACCGCAAACCCTTTTATCAAAGGAGTAGTTGGCTGGGTGAATCTTGAAAGCGAAGCGATAGAAGAACGGTTACAGTATTTCAGGCATTTCCCACTCATCAAAGGGTTCCGTCATGTATTGCAGGGTGAAGAACCCGGGTATATGCTGCAACCTGATTTTATTAGGGGTATTGCAGCGCTGCAAAAATTTGATTACAGTTATGACATACTTATTTTCCCGAAACACCTTCCGGCAACTATTGAATTGGTTAAACAGTTTCCCGGTCAGCGTTTTGTGATTGATCACCTGGCAAAGCCCTATATCCGGCTGGGATTGATCGATGAGTGGAAAAAAGATATGGTTGCCCTGGCAGAACATGAAAATGTGTATTGCAAGATAAGCGGTATGGTAACCGAAGCCGGGCCGGAATGGAAAGAGGCAGATTTTACACCTTACCTTGATACCGTAGTTACCGCTTTTGGAATGGAACGTATCATGTATGGCAGCGACTGGCCGGTGTGTCTTGTTTCCGCATCTTATGCGCAAATGATCCATATCGCAAAAAACTATTTCGCCTCTTTTACGCCCGGTGAGCAGGACCTTGTCTTTGGAGCCAACGCGCAACAATTTTATAAAACCGGCTAAATATATATATGCGCACATTGATCTGCATTAATCCCGGAAGTTTTGAATACAGGGAAGCGGCCATACCTGTTGCAGTACCCGGGTATGCGTTACTTAAAATAAACAAGATCGGGATCTGTGGTACCGATCTGCATGCATATGAAGGAACACAACCTTTTTTCAGTTATCCGCGGATACTGGGTCATGAGCTTGCTGCAGAGATCGCGGAACCCGGTGTGGCAGGATTTGCCAAAGGCGAGAAGGTGACATTGCTGCCTTATTTCTATTGCGGCACCTGCATTGCCTGCCGGGCGGGTAAAGAAAATTGCTGTACCCAGCTAAAGGTTTCAGGTGTTCATATAGATGGCGGGATGGCCGATTATATTTCCGTCCCTGCATATTCCTTAGTGCATGGAAACGGGTTATCGGATGAGGAACTGGCGCTTGTTGAACCACTGGCTATCGGGGCACATGGAGTTAAGAGGGCCGCGGTAAAACCAGGTGATTTTGTATTGGTAACAGGAGCAGGCCCCATCGGGCTTGGAACGATGGAGTTCGCGGGGATTGCCGGTGCAAGCGTAATCGCTATGGATGTAAATGACGATCGACTGCAATTTTGCAGGGAAAGATTACAGGTAGAACATACGATTAATCCCTTAAAAGAAGATGCGTTCAAAAAATTGCAGGAGATCACAAAGGGAGATATGCCAACCGTGATCATAGATGCTACCGGCAATCTCAAAGCGATCAATCATGCTTTTCAATACATCGCTCATGGCGGCAAATATGTATTGATCGGCTTACAGAAAGGAGATATCAGTTTCAGTCACCCCGAATTTCATAAAAGAGAAGCCACACTGATGAGCAGTCGTAATGCAACCCGCGCCGACTTCGAACACGTGATCGGCAGCATACAAAAAGGACTAATCAATCCTGCCAATTATATTACCCACCGCGTGCCGTTTGAGGAGGTCGGGGATCAGTTTGCCTCATGGCTCTTACCCGAAAATGGAGTTATTAAGGCGATGGTCTCTTTGTGAATCGTAACGTCTCACGATTGATCATTTCCACGGACAAGGCAAGCCATGGCCGCTTCTTTTGGGCGAACGGAAAATGAGTGAAAATTCAAACGTTTTTAAAGTGCCTACCGCATTCTTGGAAGATCCTACATTCATGTCGTAAGTGAGTCCCACCTGCAGGCTTTTGTACATAAAACCAAAATAGGGTATTACTGCTTCATCCCCCCTGTACCAAAGACCCAGGTTCAGTACGGTGGGCGCTGCTTCTGCATCATCCAGTATGCGGCCAAAGTTTACGCCCGCGGTGTAGGTATTTATGCCATTCTGAAAAACATATATTCCGTTTGCCTCAAATACATTTCTGTCATTAATATAAGCCTGGTAATCTGCATGCAGGTTATATCGCGGCGGATCCACCTGCGAGGGATCATTTAATGCGGTACGTATCGTTTTCAGGAAACGGTAACCCGCCAAACCGATATCAAAATTTGAATACTCGCTGCTATAAGTATACGTAAGGCCTGCTGATAAAAAATAATAAGGTTGCGGGTTGCTTAAACTAGGTTCATTGGTAGGCAGGGACCGGTTAAAACCGGAGGAAGATAATTGCTGTCCAAAGGTAAGCTGTGTAAAATCAAGTAATGTATTTGCATAAGCTGCACCGAGCCCGAGAGAAAGACCCTGGTTGTCTTCGCCATCAAGACTTACATGTGAGCTAAGAATTGCCTGGAAAGAATTGCTTTTATAGGCGCCGCCTAATCCCGCATCCTGCAGGAACATTAAACCGCCGCCGATATAATTGTTTGTATTTACTTTTTGCCGGAAAAGCTTGCCATCCAGCGATACAGAAGTCGTGTTGAGGCTGCCGCCGCCATTGCTGATGGTTTGATTTCTTTGGTTCATGACCAGGCGCCAATCGGCTTCGCCGTTCCCTGCCAGCGCCGGGTTGATATTGAGGGGTGATGAGAAGAATTGCGAAAAGATGGGATCCTGCGCATACAAACAGGGGCCGGTTATTGAGAGAATAACCGTCACCAAAAAGATGCATTTGTAAATCTTATTCATAATAAATGTTAGATCATCTTAATAAAAGTATCTGCCCGCTTTTCTGTACAATACTTCCATCTGCCGCCACACCTTCTGCTACCCAGAAGTAAACCCCCATCGGTTGCTGAACCCCGTTTACCTTACCGTCCCATCCATTGTCCTGGTTCTTCGTTTCAAAAAGTAATTTACCATAACGATTCAATATCCTGAAATAATGGAATGTTTTGATACCTGCGATATAAGGATACAATATATCATTTATACCGTCACCATTTGGCGTAAACGATTTAGGAACGAATATGTCTTCTACCTTGGTATCAAATACCCTGACCAGCAATGAGTCATGTGTTACACAACCGGCAGGAGATACCATTTGAATGGTGTATTGCTGGGTGGTAGCATAATTAAAGTTTGTAAACACGCTGTCGGGGTTTTGTATTCCCGCAGATGGAAGCCATTGGTAGGTATAACCCGGCAGGCTTCTGCCAGCTACCGGTGTAATCTGTCCTTTGGTAGCGCTTACTGATAAAAGGGTAGTGTCGGCTATAGGAGACTGGATATTGATAACACTATCTAATGTTACAGGCAGATAGCTGGAACAGAATGGTTGCGTTGCTTTTAATGAAACATGGTAGTTGCCCGCAATACTATACGTGGTAGTACCATTCATGCTAACCGCTGAATTGCCATTGCCGAACGACCAGAGCCATTGAACAGTACCGGTAAATGTGGTATCCGTTAAATTCGTATAGGTGGTGAGGCTGTTGATACAGGCTGTGTCCACACTGAACTTCAGCACTGGTGGTTTCACCAGGAGAATGGAAACAGGTATGGCGGCCGTATCGGAGCAGCCATATACATTGGTCAATAGCGCATTGTACGATCCGGATGTACTGGTCTTTATCGAATCTGTGATAACACCGGTAAGCAGTGCTCCGTTTAATTTCCATTGATAACCCAGTGAATCAATTGACTGAACAAACAGGGTATCTGCGATACCGTTGCAAAGATATTTTCCGTGAAGCGAAATGATCTTTCCTACCGGTAATGGGTTTATTGTTTGTGTAAAGAAACTGGTATCTGTTGTGTTGGAACAGCCAGCGTCTTTTACATTCATGACCATAACGGTACGGGTAGTAATATTTTTGGCAATAGGAGCCGGCAATACGAGTTTGTATGGAGAAGACGCGATCCCTGTTTTTGTACTGGTGGTGATGCCATCAGAATACGTGAAGCTCCACGGAGCCGTTCCGTTGAGGGCAAGGGATACGGTGTCGATAAGTATATTCTGGCAGATACTCGCGGGCCCTGTGATAGTGGCTTTTGGTAAAGGCAGCACTCTTATCGTTGCGGTAAAAGCAGTACCCGGGCAAATACCGATAACAGGTGTTACCGTATAGATAGCTGTATCTATTGTATTATTCTGATTGGTCAATACCTGGCTAACGCTTGTCACAGATGTGAATGTGGCACTGCCTCCGGTAATACCTACCGGTGGTGGATTTACCGGCGCTGGCCATGTATAGGTAGTACCGACAGGCGCACTCGAAGGTGTGGCATTAAAGGCCGTACCGCTGCAGATCAGCACATTTTGGGTGGTAAATACCGGTATGAATCTCGCAACAACTTCTGTTAGAAGGAATGCGGGGCCCGGGCAATTGGCAGCGCTCGGGATAATGGTATATACTGCCTGTGCATAGGCAGTGGTTGTATTGGTCAATGTTTGAGAAATATTGCTTATGGGAATCGATTGTGCAAAACCTCCTAAAATGGATCCGCCCGGTGTACTTACCGGGGCACCCCATGTATAGGTGGTGCTGGCCGGTACCGGTGATGGGTTGCTGCCAAATGTATTGCCCGAACAAATGGTATCTCTCAGGTTGGCAATAATCGGAATCGGTTTAACAGGCACCGTAAGCGAAAATGCATTGCCAATACAAAGAGCTGTAGCCGGGATCACTGAATAGAAGGCGGTATCAAAAAGATTATTGATACTGCTTAGTGTCTGGCTAACAGCAGGCTGACTGATGGGTTGCGCACCTGCTCCCGTTAAAGTACCTGATGGGTTTTGTACAGGGGTGTTCCAGGTATATGTAGTACCTGCAGGTATACCGGTTGCTATATAACTGAAAGCGCTGCCACTGCAGACAGGTGTCATAGATTGATTGGCAACAACCGGGGTAGGGTTAATGGCTACGGTTAGGGTAAAAGTATTGCCGTTACAACCTGAGGCAGAAGGTAATACAATATAAACTGCGCTTGTGGCAAGAATGGTCTGGTTATTTAATACCTGGTTTACAGCAGTTTGACTGAAGCCTGTGGTACTGCCCAGGGTAGAGCCCACAGGTGTAATGGACGGGAGGCCCCATGTATATACAGTGGCTACCGGAACGCCTGCAGGTGTTACCGTAAACGCAGCGTTACTGCAGGTAGCTGTTGTTTGTGCTGCGATAACAGGGATCGGGTTAACCGTAACGGTTATCTGTTGTGTATTGCTGCAGGCATTGGCTGTAAGGGTATAGCTATACACTACCGCTCCCGGTGTGATCGATGGGTTTACCAGGATCTCTCCAGGACTATTGCTGCCAGATGCAGGTCCATTCGAAACGGGTGAAGCAAAAGCCCGTGTCCAGTTAAATACCGTACTCGGGGTATTGGATGTAGGTGTATAGTTGAAAAGCGTACCGGTACAGATAGGCGGAGGTGCGGAACTGCTGCTTAACAACGGTGTCGGGTTCACAGTAACCGTAACGGTTTGTGTATTCTGGCACCCGGTCGAAGTAATCACTGTATATGTATAGATAACATTTACCGGTAAAGGGGTTGTGTTGATTAATGTTTCAGCAGGGTCATTGGTGCCGCTGGCAGCCGGGTTGGTGATACCGGTTACCGTGGTTCTTGCCCAGTTAAATATGGTTCCTATTGCGCTTGTTGGTAAATAGCTGAAAGGCGTACTGCTGCACACGGGCGGTGCAGTAAGCGAACTGCTCAACAAAGGTGTTGGGTAAACGCCTACACTGATACTTTGTGAATTGGAACAACCATTCGCAGAAAGCGAAAACAGGTAACTGACACTTGTAAGGGAAGTGTTTGTATTGTTCAGCGATTGGAAAATGGTGACTCCCGTACCGGTAGAAGCCCCACCGCTTGTAATGCCGGTGACCACGGGTCTTGTCCAGCTAAAACCGGTTCCCAATGTGGCGCTGGTAGCGAAGTAAGAAAAATTGGTGGAACCACAAATATTAGGCGGTGTTAGCGTACTGGATAAAACAGGTAATGGATTTACATTAAATGTTACGGTAAAAGTGGCAGAATTGGTGCAGGCACTTGCTGCAACAGCGTAAACATAGGCAACGGTAACAGGTGCTGTTGTACTATTCACAAGCGCCTGGGATATACTGCCTGTGCCTGAACTGGCCCCGCTGGTAATACCCGCCACGGTTGGTCTTGTCCAGGTAAAGCTTGCAAGCGGTGCGCCGCTGGCAGGAGTATAACCGAAAATGGTACCGGTACAAATGCCTGAAGGTGTAAGTGTACTGATTAATAGTGCAGAAGGATTAACGGCAACCGTTACATTCTGGTTATTCAAACAACTGTTTGCGTTTAAGGTAAGCGCATATACAACATTTACGGATGTCGTACTGTTGCTACTCGTAAGTACGTCATTAATACCTGCTCCCGCCCCGCTTCCGGCAAAACCGCCGTTAATACCGGCAACAGAGGCCCTGTTCCAGGTATAGATTGTTCCTGTAGTTAAACTGGTGGAAGTATAATTGAAAGCGGTTGCATTACAAATAGCCGCCGGTGTTAGCGTGCTGGTAAGAACGGGTGTTGGGTTCACGGTAATGGTGAATGACCGTGGCGTACCTGTACACGTGTTTGATAGCGGCGTTACCGTAATAGTGGCGCTGATAGGGAATGTGCCCCCATTGGTTGCCAGAAAAGAACTGATGTTACCGGTAGCGGATAAAGCAGCCAGCCCCACAGCGGCATTCGTATTTGTCCACTGGTATGCCGTATTGGTAACAAGCCCCGTAAAAGTAACCGTGGTTGTTGAAAAATTATTACAGATGGCCTGGTCCGCGATGGTATTAACGGTAGGCGTTGGATATACAGTTATAGAAAAAGCCGTTGCCCCACCACTACAACTATTCGATACCGTTGATACATTTATGATTGCCGTGATAGGTACCGCAGATACGTTGGTTGCGGCGAAAGCATTAATCGTACCCGATCCGGATGTGGCCAATCCAATTGCTGAAGTGGTATTGGTCCAGTTAAAGGTGGTGCTTGCAACCGAACCTGAAAAAATAACGGTAGTGGTTGGCAAACCATTACACAGCGTCTGCGCACTCACTGCGTTCACACTCGGGGTAGGATTGACTGTAATGGAAAAAGCGTAAGGAGTTCCGTTACAGGTATTAGACACCGGCGATACAACTATTAAAGTATTGATCGGCACCCCCGAACCATTGGTACCCGTGAAAGCGCTGATGTTACCTATGCCTGATGCGGGTGCGAGTCCGACAGATGAATTGCTGTTTGTCCAGTTATAAGTAGTTCCTGTAACAAATCCGGTAAAAGTAACGGCGGCTGTCAGCGAATTATTACAGATGGCCTGGTCCGCGATCGTATTAACAGTAGGCGTTGGATAAACGGTAATTGAAAAGGAAGTCAGTCCACCGCTACAGCTATTAGATACAGTTGATACGTTAATGATTGCTGTAACAGGTATCGCGGATACATTGACAGCGGTAAAAGCATTTATCGTGCCCGATCCGGAAGTGGTCAACCCAATTGATGAAGTGGTATTTGTCCAGTTAAAGGTGGTGCTTGCAACTGAACCCGAAAATACTACCGTGGTTGTTGAAAAAGTATTACACCAAGCCTGGGCGCTCACAACGTTCACGCTCGGGGTAGGGTTAACGGTAACTGAGAAAGTGTAGGGAGTACCGTTACAGCTATTTGACACCGGCGACACAACAATCAGGGTTGTGATCGGAACACCGGAAATGTTGGTGGCTGTGAAAGCGCTGATATTACCCGCGCCCGATGCAGGGGCAAGCCCTACAAGCGGATTACTGTTTGTCCAGTTGTAAGTGGTGCTTGTGACGAACCCGGTAAAAGCTACAGCGCCCGTTAACACGTTATTACACCTGATCTGATCAGCGATCGTGTTAACAGTAGGTGTTGGATTAACAGTGATGGAAAATACGGTGGAAGCGCCAGCACAACTATTAGAAAGTGCAGATGCTGTTATGAATCCTGTTATGGGAACAGCGGAAACATTGGTAGCTGTAAACGCATTGATCGTGGTCGATCCCGAAGTCGCCAGCCCGATGGCGGAAGTGGTATTTGCCCAGCTGAACGTAGCCCCTGCTACAGCGCTGGTAAACGTAACGGTAGTAGTTGAAAAGGCATTACACAAAACCTGTCCGCTCACAACGCCAATATTGGGTGTTGGATTGATAGTGATCGTAAAGTTTTGTGCGGTTCCACTACAGGTATTGGAAACAGGCGTTACAGCCAGTGAAGCGATTATGGGAACGTTCGAAGCATTGATGGTGGTAAAGGCACTGATGTTACCGATTCCGGCGCCGATGATACCAATACCCGGTAAAGTGTTCGTCCAGTTATAGGTTGTATTGGCTACGGCGGATCCTGTAAAATTGATCGCGGCAGACAAAGTAGCATTACAGATAACCAGGCTGGCGGGCAGGTTAACCGATGGGGTTGGATTTACCGTGATTGAAAATCCAAGCGGCGCACTATTACAGGTATTGGAAACAGCGGTAACCGTGATCAATGCGCTTACAGGAGCATTGGTTGCATTGGTAACGGTAAAGGCAGCTATAGGACCCGATGAAGCGGCAGCAAGACCGATCGATACCGTATTATTGGTCCAGTTATACGTAGCGTTTGTAACGGTACCCGAAAAAATAACGCCCGATGATAAAAGGCCATTGCATAAAATCTGGTTAGCGATGGCATTAACAACAGGCGTTGGATTAACAGTTATGGAGAACGTGATCGGTGTTCCGGAACAGGTATTGGAAACAGGCGTTACCATGATCAATGCACTCACCGGTGCGTTCGATGCGTTCAGTGCGGTAAACGCCAGTATATTACCGGAGCCGTTGAGCGCAAGCCCAACCGATGGGGTGCTGTTTGTCCAGTTAAAAGTGGTATTTGCAGATAGCCCGCTGAATGTAACCGGGTTTGTGATCACAGCATTGCAGATAACCTGGTCTGCCACTGTGTTAACGGTAGGCGTGGGGTTAACAGTAATAGAGAAAACAGTAGAACTGCCTATGCACGTATTGGATGAAGGTATTACCGTTATAAACGCTGTGAGCGGAACTGTACCTACGTTGGTAGAGGTGAAGGATGCGATATTTCCGGTCCCCGTTAATCCACCGATACCTACCAACGAAGTGGAACTTGTCCAATCATAGGTGGCCGCAACAGATCCGGTAAAACCCGGAACGTTTACCGTTAGGTTATTACAAACTATCTGGCTGGCGACTGTGTTCACCGAAGGCGTTGGATTAACGGTGATCGTAAAGGAAGTTGGGGTACCTGAACATCCTAAATAGTTTGGTGTTACGATAATATAGTCATCGGCTGGTGTAACAATGCTGGTGCCGGTAAACGCTGCAATATTGCCGGAACCCGACGGTACACCGATACCGATGGATGGATTATTATCGGTCCAGTTGTACGTTACCGCTAAAGGACTGGTAAATGCAACGGGTGTAATTAATGTATTGTTACACGCTATGATATTCGATAACGCGTTAACCGTGGCGATAGGATTTACCGTAATTGAAAAGACGGTAGACGTTCCGCTGCAGCTATTTGATAATGGGCTTACTGTAATATAGGCCGTTACCGGAACCAGCGCCGAACCGGTTGAGGTGAATGGCGTTATGGGTCCTGTACCGCTGGCCGCCCCGATGCCTATTGCAAGGGTAGTACTTGACCAGTTAAAGACGGCTCCCACTGACCCTGTAAAAAGAGGTGCAACCGTTATCGCATCGCAAACTGTCAGATCCGCGACTATATTAACCGTTGGGATAGGATTAACGGTGATAGAAAAAGTTACGGTAGATCCGGAACAGGAATTTGACAGTGGCGTTACCACAATCAATGCAGTGGCAGGAACACCAGTTACATTCTGCCCTGTAAAAACTGGAATATTGCCCGTGCCTGTGAATGTTGAGCCGAGGGCACCCCCCCCGATAACAATATTGCTCGTGGTCCAGTTGTACGTTGTACCTAATACAGAGCCTGTAAATATCACAGCGGTTGTTGAAAACCCATGACAGACCGCCTGGTCCGTTACTGCACCTACAGTGGGTGTTGGATTAACAGTGATCGTAAATGTACGCGGGGCGCCAACACAGGTATTTGATATTGCATTTACAGTAATGACGGAGTATATCGGAACTATCGTAGCGTTAGTCGCCGTAAAAGCTGCAAGATTACCAGTGCCGGTGGCTGATACGCCCAGACCTATATCTGTCGGATCACCCGACCATGTAAAAGATGAACTCAAAACATTACTCGTGAAGGTAACCGCGTTGGTCAGTGTGCCGTTACATTTAACTTGTGCGGTGATTGCATTAACGGTTGGGGCTGGATTTACGGTGACAACAACTGTATTCGTAAGGCCAGATGAAAATATTGTAAGCGTATAAGTATAAACGGTCGGTGCAGATGTAATATTTGTTAAGGTCTGTGAAAAGATAAGTTGAAACCCCACTGAGCTGGTTGCACCTGCAGCAATGGCTGCAGCGCCTGGCGCAGACCATGAATAAGTTTCGCCTCCGGCATCTCCAAAATCAACAGACGTAAGACTGACAGTAGAGCCACTACAAATCGTTACATTGACAGTTGCTGCGTGAGCAAAATAACTGGAAATCAATAAAATAAGAAGGAGGCACACTTTCCTCATAGCGTTGGTAATGTTAGTATCTCAGTTAAAAATAAGGTAGGCGGGGTTAAAAACACGCCTCTCACATTAATTATTTATTACCGTAGGTTTTTTACGACAAGTTGACTTTCAGCAGGATATAAAACTAATAACTGTTAGTTTTATATTTCATCGGGGGATGCTTGGAAGACACGGTTTCAGTCAATACCGTTGTCTGAAATGGTAATTTTGTGTGAAAATCGATTAACCCCGGCCTTCAGGCCGGGGTTCAAGAATCCCCCCCCAGAAACATTTGGGCCTGAAGGCCGGGGCAGTAAGTAGCTAATTTTCAACATTTATTTAGAGCTGTTACGCTGTACCAGGCTGCTTTTCAGGACGATCTTATCAATCCGGTTCCCAAAGGTCTTTTTCTCAATCATCCGGAACAGCAGGGAAGCTGATTCTTTACCGATCTCGAAGGCAGGCTGGGTAATCGTGGACAGGGAAGGCGCCAGCAGGGATGCAGTGCGCAGATTAGAGAAGCTGATGATCCTGATCTGCTCAGGTATTTTCAGCTTGATATCGTTACAAACATAATACGAAGAGATGGCTAATTTTTCAACGGTGGCAAAAATTCCGTCGGGGCGGTCTTTACGACTCAGTAATTTTTTGATCAGTTGCAGGTTGGTGCCATTATCGTTGGTACACTGGATGATCAGTTTCGGATCCACTTTTATTTGGTGTTTCTTTAGCGCGTCTTCATAGCCTTTCATCCTTTTATGGGTAATAGACAGGTAATTGGAAAGCGAGAGACAGGCCACTTTTTTACAACCTGCCTGTATCAGGTGTTCTGTTGCCTTGAACCCGCTCTCATAATCGTCTGTGGTAACGGTAGGACATTCCATCCGCTCCGGAACACGGTCGAAGAACACCAGCGGAACGCCTGTTTCGTGTAACGACACCAGGTGCTGTATATCATCCGTATCCCTGCAAAGCGAGATCAATACCCCGTCTACCCGGCCGCCCTGCAGGTGCTTGATCGTGGATTCTTCGTTCTTGAAATTTTCGTGGGTAAGATAGGTAAGTACATGGTACCCCTTCTGCTGGGCCACCAGCTGGATGCCATCAATAGCGAGTGCAAAAAAGTTATTGGCGATCTCCGGGATCACTACGGCAATGGTGATGCTTTTCTTTCTCCGTAAACTGCTGGCAAAAGGGTTGGGTTGGTAATTCATCTTCTCAGCCATGGCCAGCACCCGTTTCTTAGTGGCAGCGCTAATCTCGTAACTATCGCGCAGGGCCTTAGAAACTGAAGAGATGGAAAGACCCAGCTCTTCAGAAAGCTTTTTTAAATTCGTGTTACTCATAAAGCAGGCAATCAATCAGTAAGATACAACTTTTACGAAAAACCTTGAAAACGTTTTCGTAATCCGGGGAGAGCCGTTAATAAGTTACTTTAGTAGACGAATTTTTGCTTATATGAAAAACAAATCATTGCTTACAGCTATTGCTTTTTTTCTTAGTCTGGCAGTTTCTTATAGCCAGGAAACCGGTAACGTATTTACCCAGCACTCCCCCGATCAACAACTCTGGTTCCACCTGCGTATCAAAAAAGACTCGGGTATGGACTATCGGGTTGTGTATAAAGGGAAAGAGTTAGTGAACTGGTCGCCATTGGGTCTAACGCTCACCAGTACCAATATACCGGGGGCGGCAGTTTCTATAACCGGAACCTCAACCCGTGTTACGGATGAAACCATTAACTGGCCCTTTGGCGAAAATGCTTCGATGCGCAATCATAACCACGAATTAACAGTAGCCTGTAAACAACTAACGGGTATCCGTTTCAGCATACAGGTACGCGTGTTTGATCATAACCTGGCATTCCGTTATGTATTACCGGAACAGACGGGTAATACACCTGTACGGATACTGAAAGAGAGTACGGTATTTAATTTCGACCGGGCATATACTGCTTACCGGCATAATACGGAATCGGTGATCGCGCCTACACCGATTAATGAGCTCAGGAACCCATCCGATTTCCCCCTGGTACTCGCTTCTGCAAATAGGTTCCTTAGTATCAATGAAGCGGCAAATGATAACTATACAAAAGCGGTGATCGGGAAAGGCGATAAGGAAAATTCGCTCGCTGTACAATTTGGGAAGGATACCGTAAATGTGACAGGAGATTTTCATACACCCTGGCGCACGATCACTGTTTCCGAAACCGCTATCGGTTTATGCAGTAACAGCGATCTGCTGTATAAACTATGCAATGCGCCTCCCGTACCGGTTGATCTGAAACAGTTCCGGCCCGGTAAACTGATACGCGATATGACGCTGACCACGAAAGGCGCTATGGATTGCATCGATCTTGCACAGAAACTGCATTTCCAGTATATCATGTTTGATGCCGGTTGGTATGGCAAAGGCTACGCTGCTGAATTTGACCGCAGTTCACATCCCCGCAATGTAGTGACCACTATTGATATGCCGGAAGTGATACGGTATGGCAGGGAAAAAAATATTGGTTTGATACTGTATGTAAATTATGTGGGGCTCCGTAAATATGATATGGACAGCACATATACACTCTATAAAAGCTGGGGTGTAAAAGGACTTAAATTCGGTTTTGTAAATGGTCTTACCCAGGACGGGATCAGTTGGCTGATGGGCGCGATAAAAAAAGCACAGGATTATGGTTTTATTGTGGATGTACATGATAACTATAAACCAACGGGCCTGAGCAGGACCTACCCTGCATTATTAACCCAGGAGGGGGTCCGGGGCAATGAGAATAACCCGGATGCTTTTCACAATACCACGCTTCCTTTTACCCGGTTTTTATCCGGCCCGGCTGATTATACTTTTTGCTACCGTAACCAGAACGATAGTTTTAATAACACGCTACTCTCAAAAAAATTGCAGGTGAGCCAGGCGCAGCAGCTGGCGCTTACTGTTATTTTTTTCAGCCCTGTCCAATCCATTCTCTGGTATGGCAGGCCTGCCGATTACAAAAAGCCGGAAGAGATCGAATTCTTTTCTTATGTATCCACCATATGGGACAAAACCATTCACCTGAAAGGAGAGATCGGACAATATATTACCGTTGCGCGTAAAAAAGCCGGTACCTGGTTCCTGGGAAGCGCCGCAGGCGAAAAACCCTATCAAACAAAACTGGCGCTGGATTTTTTAGACAAGGGTAAAAAATACGAAGCGGTTATTTATGGTGACGATGGCAAAAGAGGCATACTAAAAACCCTGAAACCGGTAAACAGTCTTACCGTGCTTACAATCGATATTGCTGCGAAAGGAGGGGAGGCGATGATCATCAGGAAGAAGGAATGATTCTCAGGCGAGTCTCTCGATAGAGGACTCGCCGTATTCGCGGCAGAGATACCCATCTAAGTAAAATTCATCATCATTCTATAATCATGTACATCCTTTCAAAACGACGAGTCCTCTAATAAGAGACTTGTCTGAGAAGATACCTTATTTCCGCATTGCCTTATACCGCATCAGCGCTTCTATATAATAGTAATCCGCATAGGTAAGCGGAACATCTATTTCAGAATTGCCGGGTAAATGACCCGTACTGTGTTTGAGTATAAACCCGCCATTTTCACCCGGAGGGGCCGTATAGGTTGGGGTTGATAAGGAACGCAGTACCTGTTCTGCAAAATGAATGTATTGACTACTGCTTTTTGCATCCGTGTATTTACTCAATTCAAGCAATGCGGAAGCAGTAATGGCCGCTGCCGAAGCGTCGCGGTAAGTTGCAGGGATATCCGGTGTATTGTAATCCCAGTAAGGGATCTTATCTGCAGGCAGGTTGGGATGGTTCATAATAAACTGCGCGATACCATTGGCCAGCGTGAGGTAATTTTTATTTTTCGTACAGCGGTACATCACTGTATAACCATACAGGCCCCATGCCTGGCCCCTTGCCCAGGCCGACTCATCTGCATAACCCTGGTGCGTGGTTTTACTGATCACTTTACCTGTGGCAGGGTCATAATCTACCACATGATAAGAACTGTGATCCTTACGGAAATGATTCTTCATAGTAGTATTGGCATGTGTAACGGCGATCCGGTAAAACGAAGAATCACCGGAATATTTGGTGGCCCAGAACAGCAGTTCGAGGTTCATCATGTTGTCGATGATCACAGGGAACTTCCATTTACCATGATCCCATGACCGGATACAGCCCGTAACCGGGTTAAACCGTGTAGACAATGACCGCGCGCTGTTCATCAGGATCTCTTCATATTCTTTGGAAGGGTGCAGGCGGTTGGCATTGCCGAAACTGCAATACATCATAAACCCCAGGTCATGGGTACCCTTATTAAACTGTTCTTTTTCGAGCAATTTTTCCACGCGTGCGGCCTCATCCTGTAAGGAATGATCATGCGAATATTCATACAGATAATGTAGTGAGCCGGGATAGAAACCACTGGTCCACCAACTGGTGGGGCTGGTTTCAAATTTCCTGGTACCCCAGTAATATGTTTTTGGCAAAACACCCGGCGGCATATTCGCAGACATGAATGTATACTGCTTTACCGCACGATGCAGCGCGCTGTCTATCAGTGTTTGCATCCCGGTTACCGGCTTTTGCTGTGAAAAGGAGGTTCCGGAAATGTAACAACAGGTAAGTAGTAAACAGAGTTTTTTAATGATGTGCATAAGAATATTTTTAGTTGCGCTCTCTATAAAAAGGGAATGCCACACATACTGTGTGGCATTCTTCCTTTAATGCTTAATAACAATCGTAACAGTTAATCAACAATCTTATCGCTCGCGGCCACATTGGCTACGGCGCCGGTATATCCAATATTCTGGTTGATATGCCCATCAGGATTGGCCAGGATGGCATCCTGTGGGATAGGCCATAATACGTGGTAAGGACTGATGGTATACTGGTCTCCGTGCGGAGTAACAAAACCAGTTTTATAAAAAAGATTCTTTTCCAGGATGCGGTCCACCATAAAGTTGGAAGTAGAAAAAGCAGCCAGTGTATAGACTTTGCCTTTATAGGCCTGACCTGTTTTCGCAAAGATATAGGAGATCCTGGTTAACTCTGTTTTACGTCCTTCTTCCCAATACAGTTCACGCGCCCTTTCATCGAGTATGGTGGCGATGCTCATTTGTGCAGCAGTATACGGTGCGCATTTGGCCCTTGTACGAACGGCATTTACATCAGCAGCAGCGTTTACAAGGTCGCCCTTCCAAACATAGGCTTCTGCACGAACAAGGTACGTTTCTGCCAAACGCATTACATACCAGTCGGATTGTCCGCCCTGCATAGGGGTATTATCCGCGTCAGGAATATATAATTTATAATGCGGCCAAGGGAACCATCTGCGCAATGTATCATCGCATAATAAGTCTCCCGCTGTACCATTTCCGTTTGGTAAACCACTCTTGTACAAACGGAGCCTTCTTCCGTAAGCGGTATCCTTGCCTTTTAGGGCCGGGTTATTATACACCATCTGCTGCGGGGTCATCCAGTTGCCTGAGGTGGTATCATGGCGAAGATCATTGGGATCATCCCAAATCTCCTGGTAGTGGTAAGGTGTATTACGGGCACGGCCGATTCCCCTTCCATAAATATTCATCATATCAAATTCAACACCGGCAGAAGCGGTCATACCCACGCCTCCCGCAGGAGTAGTACAGGTAGTACCGATAGAAACACCTGCTGCTGCCTGGCGCATGATACGTGAACCATAGGTTCCGGTATTCGGGTTGTTCACATCATCCAATATCCAGCTCCGGTAGGCGCTCGGCGTTCCGAAACGATCGGTTACATTAAAAAGGGATTCTGTGTTGGCGCCGGCTGATTTATTATCAGGGCGGTGCAGATCCCAGGTAACATTTTTAGTGGTAATACCGGCGTCCACACCAAAACGGGAGGTCATCAGTTTAAACGTTCCCTGTGAGATCACTGCGGTTGCTGCTGCGATCGCATCATCGAACAAACCTAAAGAAAGGTCTATTTTAGCCAGCAGGTGATAGCAGGCGCCGCGGTTAACGTCGCCTTTATCAGCAACCCATGGCACAGTTAGAACCGCTGTTTCCAGGTCGGTCTTCATTTGTTTCAGGATCACTTCCCGCTGCACCGTAATGAAATTGGTTTTAGCAGAAGTTACTTCCTTGGTAGGGCAGGGAACATCGCCAAACTGGTTGGTCAGGCGGTAGTAATTATAGGCCCTGTAAAAATATGCCTTGCCCGCCAGGATCTTTTTATCTGCATCGGCAACACCGGTAGCAGTTGCTAAACGGGAAATAATGGTATTAGCTTCGCGGATACCAACATATTCAGCTTTCCAGTACCACCCGATCCGGTTAAAATCCGGGCTGTTCAGGTTCGCATCAGGTCTGATCTGCAGGTTCAGGTTTTGGGCAGGACCGGCTTTATCATCGGTACCGTCAACGGCCATTTCCGAAAAGAGTAACTCGGTAATAATGGGGGCTCCATCTCCATACCATTCTGTGCGCAGGTTAAGGGCGCATCCGGTAAGTGCAGCATTAAATCCGGCTACATCCACCAGGGTATTTTCGGGCGAATAGATCGATTCCGGTTTTGGCGTAAGCCAGTCTTTCTTGCAGCCATTCAGCGCCATCGTGGTTATTGTGATAACCGATAGCAGAAAGGCGATTTTTAATATCTTATTCATTGTCTTCTGTTTTTAAAGTTGGTTATCTTATAATGTTAGATTCATGCCAAAATTGATCGTAAGGGGAACAGGTGTTTCATTGCTTGGCAAATTGCTTGCACCGTTTCCATGGTACTCAGGATCAAAGTATTTCCATGGAGAAAATACGGCAAGATTCACTACATTAACATAGAACTTCAACCCGTCTATTTTCCATTTGCGGATCATATCGGCAGGCACAGTATAGGCCAGGCTGATATTGCTTAATCTAACGAAGGTTGATTTCCTGTAAACGTTCCATGATACGGGACCGCCTGCATTCGACATCAAAGCTGCATAGTCATTGATGGGATTGTTCGGAGTCCAGTAAGGACGCTGGTAGAAATTGGAACGGTTGTAAAAACGATCCACATTTTTTGCCTGGTTAAACTGGGATAACTGGCCCACTTTCGCATACAGGGTAAAAGAGAAATCGAAATCCTTGTACAGCCTGAATTCATTACGCAGGTTCCAGGAGAAATCCGGTGTGGTGTTACCAAGGAATTGTTTGTCAGCGATCGTATATTGTCCGTCGCCATTGGTATCCTGCAGTTTAAAATCACCTGGTTTGTAACCAAATTTGGCTGCAGTTGCGGCTTCTGAGATCTGCCATACACCGATCACTTTATAATCATATACCGCGTTGATATTATGACCGATATACCAACCGTTGCCGATATCATCTTTTTCTGATGTACCTATCTGTTTGCCGGTTGCATCATAATCAGGTGTGGTGCCATATAAATGGTTGATCTTGTTTTTGTTGAACCAGAATGCGATCGTAGACCTCCATTCAAAATTCTTTCTCTTCATATTCTGGGTATTGAAACTGAATTCCATACCATTGTTCTGTACCTCACCGAGGTTGGCAAGGATACTGGTAAACCCGGTTACCGTAGGCAGGGTCCTGTTCACTAACAGGTCCTTGGTGGTCCTGGTGTAATAATCGATAGAACCGGAAAGGAATCCTTTAAATATGGAATAATCGATACCCATATTCACAGAACCGTTTCTTTCCCATTTCAATCCCGGGTTAGACAGGTTGCTGGCCGAAACCTGCGCACCGCTATATACAACTCCGCCGGTAGTAATAAAAGTGTAGGTTCCGGAAGTCAGGTTAGACAAGGCGGCATAACGGCCGATCTCCCTGTTACCATTCTCTCCATAAGAAATCCTGGCTTTTGCATAGTCAAGCCATTTAGATGTTTTTTTCATGAAGCGTTCTTCACTCACCGCCCAGGCTGCAGCGATAGAAGGGAAATTAGCTCTTGGATTTTGCTGACCGAAGGCAGAATATCCATCGCGTCTTTCAGTAAGGGTAAGGTAGTAACGCTGGTTGTAGTTATAGTTGATCCGTCCCATCAGGGCATCACCGGTAGCATACTGGTCATCACTCGAAATGATAGGAGCCACAGTGGCTGATTGTAAAGAATTGTATCCGAGGTTTCCGTTAGGCAGCAGGTTCTCTGCATGCACCAGTGTATTCCATTGCTGGTACTTTTCTGCATTTACCAGGAAAGTAGCCGAGAAAGAATGTTTTCCGAATTTTTTGTTCCAGTTCAGTACATTATCCAGGTTCCATGAATAAACCGTTTGGTTTCTCCGGTCGATCACTCCTTTCTTGGCAAGAATGGTCGGGTTATTGGCCGACTGGTAGTTATACTCTCTTAACAGTTCCAGTCTTGGTGAAAAGTTTACAGAGTAAGAGAACCCGAATGGCAGGGTACCTTTCGCATACAGGTTACCAAAGAAGTTATCATATTTATACAGCCGGGAAGTATAATACTGCGACATGTAAGGGTTGGTGTTATTACCCGGGTCATCGTTCACGCTCACACGCAGCACGCTGGTGCTGCCGTCTGCGTAAATAGAACCATAAGGGGTTGAACCCAATACATCACTTAAGCTAAGTGGTATAGCGCTTTCGTTCCTGTCGGCAAACTGCATATTAAAGCCTACGGTCAGGTATTTGGCAACCGTAGATTCGAGGTTCATACGCAGGCGGATGGTTTTATACACATCGCCATTGGTAAGACCCTGGTTTTCGAGGTAGCCTAAAGACAGGTAATAGTTATAGTCCTCTTTCCGCTGTGCAACGCTGATCGTATGATCATGCTGAAGGGCATTCTGATTATAGATCAGTTTTTCCCAGTCGAGCG
This sequence comes from Bacteroidota bacterium, assembly GCA_025352905.1. GTDB lineage: Bacteria > Bacteroidota > Bacteroidia > Chitinophagales > Chitinophagaceae > Sediminibacterium. Next base: position 30,261 of record JANXRX010000020.1, read on the forward strand.
TGTTGCCTGCGAGGTAGTTGGTAATTTCAATAGGCTTGAACTCATTGCGGTTAAGCCATACAGTAGTAGGATCGCCGGTAGCGCCATCGAGTGCCAGCCATTGTGCCGTTGTAAAACTGGCGGGCAGGTTGGCCGGGTTGGTGTATTTATATTGAATACCCGGTTTGGAAGTAGAATCAAATCCATGGATTGCTAATTCCGCATCTGCACGAAAATTGGCATATTCAGCTGGATTGAGCAGGTGTGGTTTGTTCTCTACTTTGTTGATCCCGATATTGTCATTAAACGTAATAATCGGTTTGCCTACTTTTCCTTTCTTGGTAGATATCAGGATAACCCCGTTGGCAGACCTGGCGCCGAATACGGCGGCTGAGCTGGCATCTTTCAGGATATCCATAGTAGCAATATCGTTCGGGTTGATATCTTCCAGTCCACCCGGATAGATCACACCATCCAGTACGATCAATGGAGCGGAACTGGCTGTCAGTGTTCCTTTACCCCTGATCTGTAAGCTGGAATTGGATCCTTTTGTAGTGGCATCAAAGCCAACGTCAAGACCCGGTGCATTACCACGTAACATATCAGCTACTGATTTGGGATTCTCATTTTCCAGTTGTGTGGCTTTTACCTGTGAGATGGCGCCGGTAAGGTCCTTTTTGGTCCTTGTTCCGTAACCAACCACTACCACATCATTTAAGCCGGCAACCTCTTCTGTGAGTGAAATACTCATAGAAGCGCCCGCCCTTGCGGTCATTTCCCTGGAACCATAACCCGTAAAACTAAATACGAGTGTTGCGTTTTCAGGCACATTGGTGATGGTAAAACTTCCCTGGGCGTTGGTGGTTACACCGCGCCGGGTACCTTTAATAAAAACGCTAACGCCTTCGAGCGCTGCATTTATTGAATCGGTAACCTTACCTGTAATAGTAGCAGGAGGCAGACTGGGGGCTGAAAATTTTGGCGACTCCACCCAACCGGCCCGGGTAGTTGTGGCAAAAGAAGCCAGAACCACCAGGAGACATGCGAAGCGCAGTACGCTTGCGGGCACATGGAAGTGCCTGAAAATTTTGGGATTTTTCTTCATAATGGCAAGAATTGGTTTATGTTAAAACATAATTTGCTTCGGGCAATCGTTCCCGGTTTTTGGGCAAACTATTAATTATGTGTTAAATTAGAACAGTTTTCGACTTTACAATCAATGTAGTTTCTTTTTTGCGTGACTTTTTACGAAAAGGTTTTCGTAAATTAACAAGTCGGGCCAAGGAGTTAGCAGTAAATTAGTTATGCCGAAAGCTAAATGCCTGCCTGTATGAAAAAAATCATTTTTTTCGTTACTGTTTCGTTTACAGATAACGCATTTGTCCCTCTTACCACGAGCCGGAGCCTAAGCAGGCAGATTGTTGCTGCCTTTTTCCGAACACCTTCCTTTACAGCAGTTTATCACGGGATCAGCCATCTTCTTTTAACGGGGTGTACCCGATATACAAGCTCCATAGACGACTGGAAACGCCATAATGCTGCGTGGGCAGGAAAAATAAACCGGGAACGGATCTGCCTTGTTGTTGCAACATTGAAAACGAACCTCCTACAAAAACCATAACTATGCATATCATGCGCTCTACTACACGCTGTTTACTCATCGCTTTTATTTTTGCCATCGTTAGCCCCGTTTTTGCGAAACCGGGGGGAAAACTGAAAGGCAGCAGGGTACTTGTTTATACAAAGAACCAGTTGATTACAAAGACCGGGAAAGGATATGTACATGATAATATCGCTTCTGCGGTTGCCTGTATGCAAAAGCTCGCCGCTGAAAATGGTTTTACCGTAGATGTTTCTGACGATCCGGCGGTTTTCGTGGAATCGAACCTGCGCAAATATAATTTCCTTGTTTTTACCAGTACCAATAATGATGTGTTTGATAACGATGCACAGCGGGTTGCTTTCAGGCGGTATATAGAAGCGGGGGGTGGATTTGTGGGAGTACATTCGGTTACCGGTACAGAACGCAACTGGAAATGGTTCAAGCAGATGCTCGGCGAAACTTTTTCATGGCACGCAAATTTTCAAAAGTTCAGTATCAAAAAAATAGATCCCTCGCATCCTTCCATGGAAGGTGTGCCTGACACGTGGGAAAGGGAAGACGAATGTTATTTTGGAAAGGAGTTATATCCCGGCATCAAAGTATTGATGGCGCATGATGTACGCACGCTTAACAGGACCGATAAAAAACAGGACAGCTCGTTTCAGAAAAACATCGGGTCATTCGGAGATTATTATCCGGCTGTATGGTACCAGTATTTTGAAGGAGGTAATATATGGATAACCACGCTTGGGCATACAAAAGAAAGTTACCAGGAACCCATGTATGTACATCATTTATTAGAAGGGTTGAAATTTATAGCGGGAGAGTATAAAGGACTGGATTATAGTAAGGCACATGCAACGGGTAAGGATGATGAATTGAAATGACAGTCATCTAAAAAATACATTAGCAATCTTAAAAAATAAAAATGCGAAGCAGATTTTTTGTAATGGGAACACTTTTTACGTTAAACGCCGTTTGCCAGCAGCCGGTAAAACTGATTACGCTTGATCCGGGGCATTTTCACGCGGCGCT
>JANXRX010000058.1 GCA_025352905.1 Bacteroidota bacterium
GATCTCCTTCTATCCAGCAATTTCATATCGGTATACCGGCGGCAACCAATCGTGATGTAATAGAAACCACGTACCAGTTTTCATGGCTGGCCGTATTTCCAACAAAGGAGGCGCAGGATGCCTACCAGGTAGACCCGATTCATTTGCATTTTGTGGATACCTGTAAGCAACTGTGGAAGAAGGTTACGGTTTTTGATTCTATTGGCGCTTAAAAAAACGCTTACATGAAAAATAAATTGAAAATTTTCCTATTCTGTGCCAGTGCATTTGTTTTCATTGGCTGCGACAGGGTTACCAAGGATCTTGCAAAGGAACATTTGATGTATGGGCAATCGCTGTCCTACTTCCATAATACTTTCCAAATGGTATACGCGGAGAATACGGGTGCGGCGATGAATTTTGGGGATGGTTTGCCCAAAGCTGCGGGGATCCTGTTACTGGGAATACTGCCCCTTATTTTTCTTTTGTTTCTTTCTGTGTATGTGATCCGCCGTTCCGGGAATATGCGTTTGATAAAGTTATTTTCGTTTGCCCTTATTATAGCAGGAGGACTGGGTAATGTGATAGACAGGCTTCTGTTCGACCGGCATGTTACCGATTTCATGATCATCACCGTCTGGAAACTGCATACCGGCATTTTCAATTTTGCCGATGTTTGTGTTACGGCCGGGGCCATCGGGTTACTCATATTTTATAGGGATAAAAAAATAAAGCCTAACGATATAGTATATGATAGACCTATATAATGTTGTCAAAAGCCAGCCGGGTTATTTTAAGCAGCTTTCTTACAAGGACCTGTTGGTTACCCAATATGATTGCCCCCAGATAGAAAGCAAGGAAAGCTTTTTTAATGAGTCGTATTATATCGCTTATATCATAAGCGGCAAAAGAACTTTTTACCGCCAAACAGAATCCTGGGAATTATCCGAAGGGAAATCGGTATTTGTAAAACAGGGCGCCCATATATCGGGAAAGAATGAAAGCGATGGGTGGTGCGTGATGATCTTTTTCCTGCCAGGAGATTATCTGCGCCAGTTCATCAGGGAAAATCATGCGGTCTTACGCACACAAAATTTGCAACCTGCCGATGAGAAGTATGTGATTGAGTTGCATGTTACCGATACCACGCGGTCTTTCTTTTATTCCATGCTCCCATATTTTACACAGCAACCGCAACCAAACGATGTACTGGTAGACCTGAAGTTTAAAGAAATGCTGTTCAATGTATTGTCAGATCCGGGCAATGCGCCCTTATTATCCTACCTGGTATCCAGGGGCCAGCATAACCCCGGATTGCAGGAGGTAATGGAAACCAATTATCTTTTCAATCTCTCCCTGGAGCAATTCGCAAAACTGGCCAACCTGAGCCTGGCAACCTATCAACGGGAGTTCCGCAAAATATACCAGCTGTCCCCCGCCAAATGGCTAAAGGAAAAAAGATTGCAGCACGCCGCCGGTCTGTTACAAACTACACAAATGCGGGTACAGGATATCGCTTATGAAAGCGGTTTTGAGAACCTGGCCCATTTCAGTCGCTCATTCAAAGAAATATTTGCCCTCTCTCCGCTTGCTTACCGTGAAAAACAACTTGGCTGATCTTCTGAATTTTGATACGCACAGTCAAATAATTGAACCGCACAGCAAAGCGGTACATTTTATTTGATAATAGCTTTATCGTATCACCTAAAACCCAACAAACAATGAAAAAGTACTTACCTGTTTTTGCCATTTGTCTTTGCGCATTTATTCCGGGGCGGGAAACAAGACATACCAACGCCGTTGTTGAAAAGCTTATCCTCGAAAACAAAAAGATCAAGGTAACTGAGTTTGACAGTGAACCGGGTTATGATGTTTGCGGCCCGGGTAAACACAGTCACCCCGCCCACCTCACCGTATTACTCACAGACGCAGAAGTAACTGTGACCTTACCTGATGGAAAAACAATACAACAGAAAGCCCCGGCCGGTGCCGCATTCTGGAGTGAAGCTGAAACCCATACGGTTGTAAATAACGGGAATAAACCAGTGAAGTCGTATATCATTGAAACTAAATAGGATCGCAGATTGAGGATGTAAAGTATGATTTACCCAGAATATTATCTGCGATCATACTTTACATCATCAATCATTTCAATCATACAAAAATCCGCGAAATCAGCGATCACAGGTTGCCTTTCTTCAATTCATCCACTGCAAAGTTCGCTGCTCTTGCCGTGAGGGCCATATAGGTGAGTGAGGGGTTCTGGCAGGCAGAAGACACCATGCAGGCACCATCGGTAACAAAAACATTTTTTGCGTCCCATACCTGGTTATGGCTGTTCAGCACAGAGGTTTTCGGATCTTTACCCATCCTGGCTGTTCCCATTTCATGAATACCATGACCAATGGCGTGGCCGCTGTCCCAGGTATTAATATTCTTAACGCCAGAGGTTTCCATCATATCCTTAATTTCCGCAATGATCGCCTTACGCATTTTGAATTCATTTTCTTTCAGCTCACAGTCCATTGATAAAACAGGTAATCCCCATTTATCTTTGACAACTTTATCAAGCGTGATCTTATTTTCATGGTAAGGCAATATTTCGCCAAAGCCTGTAGCGCCGATGGTCCAGCCACCGGGTTCAGTGAGTGTTTCTTTGAAATCGGCGCCCACGCTCATTTCTGCAACCTGCCGGTTCCATCCCGTTCTGCTGGCAGCGCCCTGGTAACCAAAACCACGCAGGAAATCTCTTTTATCGTTACCGATGTTTGCAAAACGCGGGATATAAAAACCATTGGCGCGCCTGCCTGAATAATAGCTGTCTTCAAACCCATCCACCGTGCCGGATGCACCCAGGTTATAGTGATGGTCCATTACATTATGACCCAGTTCGCCGCTGCTGCTGCCTAACCCGCCGGGCCAGATATCGGTTGCCGTATTAAACAGAACCCAGGCAGAGTTTAATGCAGATGCATTCACAAAAACGATTTTTGAAAAATACTCGTAGGTTTTATTGGTTTCTGCATCCAGTACTTCTACGCCGGTAGCTTTTTGGGTATTCTTATCATAGATCAGTTTGGTAACAATGGAAAATGGCCGCACGGTTAAATTACCTGTTTTCATTGCGGCCGGCAAGGTAGAAGACTGCGTACTGAAATAACCACCGAACGGGCAACCCTCCCAGCAACGGTTCCTGAACTGGCACTGGGTCCTTCCCTCGATAGGCGCCGTTAGGTTGGCCACACGGCCAATAAACAAATGACGCGCGCCTTTATATTGCGCCTTGATGCGCGCGGCTACATCTTTCTCAACACAGTTCAGATCCATGGGCGGAAGAAAATGGCCATCGGGTAAGTGCGATAATCCTTCCATCGATCCGCTGATACCCGCAAATTTTTCTGCGTGGTCGTACCAGGGGGCGATATCCTGGTAACGGATCGGCCAATCCACGCCAACACCTTCTTTGGCATTCGCTTCAAAATCAAGATCGCTCCAGCGGTAACTCTGCCTGCCCCATAAGATAGAACGGCCGCCCAACTGGTAACTCCGCCACCAGGTAAACGGTTTTACTTCTGTGTACGGGCAATCCTCTTCGTTGGCCCATGAGCTCATCACTGCTTCAGCAGCGGCCCATCCACGATGAATGACGGGATATTTTTTTTTCTGCTCCGAGGTTGTGTGGCCCCGATGCGCAAATTCCCAGGGATCTTTCGTTGCGGTTGTATAGTCTTTGATATGCTGGTAATCTCTTCCCCTTTCCAGCATCAGTACTTTTAATCCTTTTTCCGTTAATTCTTTGGCGGCCCATCCCCCGCTGATCCCCGATCCTACTACTATGGCATCGAATGTATTTTGAATTTTCGCTTTGTTGTTC
>JANXRX010000088.1 GCA_025352905.1 Bacteroidota bacterium
ACAAATGGGCAGGGGAAAGGCAGAACGGGTAACCGCTTCGGCTTTAGCCAACATCGCCGATACACTTGCCAAATTAAGCATGGATGCCTGCCTGTACCTGAACCAGAATTTTGATTTTGTAAGCTTCCCGGCGGAACTTACGACCGGCTCAAGCATCATGCCGCATAAAAAGAACCCGGATGTTTTTGAATTGATCCGTTCGCATAGTAACCGGATCAAATCCCTGCCAAACGAGATCATGATGATGACCACAAATCTTCCCTCCGGTTATCACCGTGATCTGCAATTACTAAAAGAGCACCTGTTCCCCGCTTTCCAAACGATCAAAGACTGTTTACAGATGGCAGAACTGATGTTATCCCATATCAGCATCAAAGAAAATATCCTGGCTAATGATAAATACCGTTTCCTGTTCAGTGTGGAAGAAGTAAATAAGCTGGTATTACAGGGTGTTCCGTTCCGGGATGCTTATAAACAGGTTGGCCAGTCCATTGAGCAGGGAACCTTCATCCCGTCCGGTGATATACACCATGTACATGAAGGAAGCATCGGCAATTTATGTAATGATAAAATTGACTTAATGATGCAGCAGGTGGTTAAGGGCTTCGACTTTGATAAAGTGCATGCCGCGTTACAAAAACTAATTTCTTAACTGTTTCAAATATCGTTTCTTTGACCTTTTCAAAATTGTAAAAATGAACAAATCAATTTCGGTTATCCTCCTTGGTTTAATAACGGTCGGTGGTTTTGCTCAGGCAAAAAAGCCAGTTTCCGCTTCAAAAGCGCCGGTTAAATCAGCCACTGCTGTGGTTAATCCATTAAAAAATAATTCGGATAGTGTCAGTTATTCGGTAGGTGTTCGGATTGCACAGAGCCTGAAATCGCAGGGCTTTGAAAACCTGAATATGACCGTATTTGAAAAAGCGATTGCCGATGTATTACATAATAATAAGATCGGGATCGCCGACGATGTCATTAACCAGTGTATAGGTGTTTACCAGCAAAAAGTGAACGCCGCAAAGTCGGCGGGCGTAAAAAAAGAAGGACAGGCTTTCCTGGCGGCCAACAGCAAAAGAACCGGTGTGGTTACGTTGCCCGATGGATTGCAATACGAAGTGATCAAAACCGGTACCGATAATACCCGGCCCACAGTTACCAGCAAGGTAAAAGTTCATTATCACGGCACACTTATCAATGGAACTGTATTTGACAGTTCTGTAGACAGAGGGGAACCGGTTACCTACCCGCTTACCGGGTTTATCAAGGGATGGCAGGAAGCATTACTGCTGATGACAGTAGGCAGTAAATGGAAACTATACGTTCCTTCAGATCTTGCCTACGGAGATAATGCTGCAGGTCCAGCTATCGGACCGGGATCCACGCTGGTCTTTACAGTGGAACTGCTGGCAGTTGAAAATTAAGAAAATGTCTTAACCTTCATTAACCTTTAAACAAAGTTCATTAACCGGGATTTGGCCGCATGCTGTTTACTTTTGGACGCAAAAAACTAAACAGCTATGTACCGGATCCTTGTGTTTCTTTCTATTGTTTTTTTTCCTTCGTTAATACAGGCACAAAAAACGGCCGGTTCCGTAAAAGGGGTGGTATTTGATACTGCGGCCAAACGGGGGCTCGCTTATGCCACTGTATCCATCGTTAATGCAAAGGATTCAACGCTGATCAGTTTTGCCCGGGCAGACTCTGCCGGCAGGTTCCATATAAAATCGCTCGACAAAGGCAAATACCTTCTTTCTTCTTCCTATGTGGGTTTTGTACCCGTATGGCGGTCTATCGCGATCGGCGATGGGCAGGAATTGAATGTGGGCAATATCGGTATGACAGATGTACTGAACAGTGGTAATGTTACGGTAACCACTAAGCGGGCGCCGGTAACGATCAATAATGATACCGTTGAATTCAATACGGAGAACTTTAAGACCCAGCCGAATGCAGTGGTGGAAGACCTGTTAAAGAAACTGCCCGGCGTTACGGTTGACAATGATGGAACGGTTCGGGTAAACGGGCAAAAGATAAACCGTGTTCTGGTAAACGGAAAAGAATTTTTTACCGGCGATCCCAAAATGGCCACCAAGAACCTCGATGCAGATGCGGTGGATAAAGTACAGGTATTTGATAAAAAAAGCGACCGCGCAGAATTCACCGGGGTTGACGACGGGCAGAGCGAAAAAGCCATCAACCTAAAACTTAAAAAAGACAGGAACCATTCGCTGTTTGGAAAAGTGGCCGGCGGCGCCGGAACGGATAAGCGGTATGATGCACAAACGAATATCAACAAATTCAATGGCGAGCAGCAACTCTCCCTGATTGGTATGGGCAATAATACCAACCGACAGGGATTCTCTATTGGTGATGTGCTGAATTTTACCGGTGAACTGGCAAAAGGCATGCGAAGCGGCGGTGGTATTACCATCAGAACCGGTGGCGGAGATGATAATGGGTTACCGGTTACCGGTCTTGGTCAAAATCAGCAGGGAGTGGCCACAACCGTTGCGGGTGGATTGAATTACAATGATAAATGGAACAAGAAAACAGATGTTAATATGAGCGGGATGGGAAGCAATATCAACCTGCTTACAGACAAGAGTACTAACCGGCAGAATCTCTTACCCGGAAATGAGTTCAATTATCTATCGAACAGCAGCACCGCAAAAAATATCAGGCAGCAAAAAGTAAATATGAGTATCGATAGCAAACTCGATTCTTTTAACTCCATAAAATTTACCCCACAGGTAACGGTTCAGCAAAACGATACCCGTGCGATAACCAACTATGTTTCGCAGGACGCAAAGGGGATTAAACTGAATGATGGCGCAACAGACAGCAAGACCCATTCGGATGCGTTCAATTTCGGTGGCAATGCTTTGTACCGGAAAAGATTTGCAAAAAAAGGAAGAACGATCTCGAGTACCATCAGCCTGGCCTATAACGACAGCAGGCAGAATGGCGATCTCTATACCCGTAATACTTTTTACAATGCAGGCCTGCCACTGAAAGACTCACTGACCAATCAAAAAAATACACGCGATGCGGTAACCAGGAGTTTTGGTGGTAACCTGGTGTACACGGAGCCGATCGGGAAAAGATCTTTGCTGGAACTGAGCGGTTTTTACAATACCAATGTCGGCAACAGCAAACGGGAAACCTATGATTACGGCCTGGTATCGGGTAAGTACGATCAGCGTAATAGTCTTCTCAGCAATGATTTTAAAAGCGACTATACGTATGCAGGAGGAAGTATCAATTTTCGCTCCAACCAGAAGAAAGTGAATTATACGATAGGCAGTTCTTTGCAGGGCGCAACATTAAACAGTACCAACAATACCAATGGGAATGTGATCAGGCAAAACTTTACAGACGCATTGCCAAATGCAAGCATACAATACCGTATTAATAGTACACGGAGCCTGAACCTGAATTATTCCACCTCCACTACGCAGCCATCTACCTCTCAACTTCAGCCGGTCGCAGATGTAAGTGATCCGTTAAATACCTATATCGGCAACCCTGATCTGAAACGGAGTTATGTTCAATCTCTTAACCTGAATTATTTTTCAACCAATATCTATACACAAACCAATCTATTCGCATTTATCTCCGCCTCAAAAACCGATAATGCCATTGTAAACGCAGACATTATCCAGGCAAACGGATCCCGTGTTAGTATGCCTGTAAATACCAATGGCAGTTATGTACTTTTCGGTAACCTGAATGCTGGATTTCCATTAAAAAAACTGAAATCAAGAATTGACCTGGGAATAGGCACGAACAGGATACATAATATCAGTTTTGTGAACGGCGCAAGAAACGAGATCGACAATTCGAGCATCAGCCCTAATATGAATTATAATTTTTCAGTAGACGGGAAAATAGACATTTCTGCCAGCGGCAGGCTTAATATAAGCACGGCCAAATATTCGCTGCAGTCACAGCTGAACAGCAATTACCTGCAACAGGTATATGGAATGGAAATGACCAACTATCTTCCACTAGGGCTTGTTGTGAATAATAATTTCAACTACACCATTAATAGCGGCCGGGCAGATGGGTACAACACAACCATCCCTTTCTGGAACGCATCTGTTGCTAAAGGGTTCCTGAAAAATAAACGTGCCGAAGTAAAGTTCAGCGTATTTGACCTGTTGAACCGGAACATAGGTACCAGCCGTAGCGCCAACCAGAATTATATCGAAGACGCCCGGTACAATGTATTGCAGCGCTATTTCCTCCTAAGTTTCACATTCAGCCTGAATAAAGGTGGGAATACAGCGGGCGGACCAAGGATCGTGACACGTACTTTTTCGGGAGGATAGGATCGGGGATTGCGCAGATTCAGGTATGATTTTGCAGATATTAAAAAAACCCGCTACAAACGTAACGGGTTTTTTAATGTGTGGTTATCCTGCGTAATATTATCCGCCAAAGCGGATACTGCCGCCTCCGCCACTCATCATGTCCATCATCATTTTCATATATTCAGGACGTGTAATAAGTTTTCCTTTTTTAGGCTCTTTCAGTTCTTTTGCATCTACTGTTTTTTTAACTTCTTTGGCAGTATAAACGGTAGCGCCATTATCAACATCCATCTGGAGGATTACACCGGGTAACTGGCCAAAACCTTCAGGGCCGGCAGGGCTGATAATATTATCGGCATACCAGGCAACCACTTCCACTTCTTTCCCTTTCGCTGGCGCCTGTGTGGTGGTATCCTGTGTGGCCCCGCCATTCGTAACCATCATCCTGCGCATCGTAGGCGCCTGCTGGGTGATCTTGCGGGTAGCTTTATGGCAGGTATACCCCAGCAACTGCCTTGTTTCCTCACTCAATTTCCAGGGTTGTTGTTTGATGGTATCGAGTATCAGGAAATTTTTACCTCCCACTTCTGCTGTCTGAATGGTTTTTGCCTGTGTATAATTTTTTTACAGGTCGCCGCCATCGCCCGGTCCACGCATAATAATACGTGTCCCACCGCCTCCGCCACCCGCAAAAGGATCCGGCGCCTCATCTTCAGGAATAAGCCTGAATACGGATACACTATCGCTGAATAATAACAGGTGTTGCGTGGTTCTGAACTCAGGCATCATGGCACGCATCTGCTCATCCGTTATGCTCCGGTACAAATTTATCTTTCGCTCGTAAGTAATGGTACCGTCTTTTTGCTGCGCCTGTACCATAAGAAAACCGGCCAGGCCGGTAAATAATAAAAATGCTTTTTTCATGAAGTTTTTTTTATGTCTCAAAGCTAAATCCGCCTGTGTTAAGCATTCTTGCTCAAAGGTTAATTTAGGTTAATAAAAGCATAGTCGCTGATGGGGGATATTTATCTTTGCAAAAGAACGCAATAATGAACAGATCACAATTATCCCGCATTTTAATGATCGCAGCTATCGGCTTGATAGCCGTATTTCAATCCTACTGGCTCAACCGCCTGTACAAAGAAGAATGGCAGGGATTGCAAAAAGAGACCAATGGGATTTTTAGGGACCTGGTGTATAATCTGCAGGTGGAGAGATTTAAAGCGGATACACTGATCTTTCGGGATAAACCCGGGAATAACCTGTTTTATTTAAATGCGGTAAATGCCATCCGCCGTAAGACAGCCGGGTTTCGAAAAGACAGTATCCGTCTCACAAAAGACTCCAACTCTTTAAGTGCCAGTACAGTTGTGGTTGTCAATACTACGCATGCCCCAACCGGTTCTCCCTTTATAAAAATCAAAGGCGATTCATTTCAGGTTACCCGTAAAATCGGCAATTACAAGTTACCTGACAGTGCATTACTCAATCGTATGCATAAAGAGGGGATCAATATGGTAGTTAGGTATGGAGCGGCAGGGCAGGATTCAGAAATGCCGCCGGTATCGATTATCGGGCGCTTAAAAAAAATATCTCCCGACCAACTGCAGCGTGTAACGATCACCCACGACAATCCCCCACAAAGAACTTCCGACAAAGTGGAAAGCATGAGAGCTGAAAAATCTTTTATACGGATGATCTCCAATGGCAAATCACTTGACGATTCGCTGCCGGTTGCTCGGCTAGATTCTGTTTATAAAAAAGAGTTGACAGGAACCGGGATCCTGATCGGGTTTACTATTAGAATGGGAAAAGATGATTCCCTGCATCAAAAAGATACGGCAGGCAAGGCAAGTCTTAGAACGGACCTGGCAAAAGTGGGTATTATTCATCCGTACTGGTACAGGGCCGAATTTGAAAACCCCGCTGGCTATCTACTGAAAAAAATATTGCCACAGATCCTGTTTTCAATTTTCCTGGTCGTTTTTACAACCGTTACTTTTATTTTCCTCTACCGTAACCTGGTTGCACAGCGAAAACTGACACAGATCAAAAATGATTTTATCAGCAATATTACACATGAATTGAAAACACCTATTGCCACGGTTAGCGTGGCTGTAGAAGCATTACGCAATTTTGGCGGGATGGAAAAACCGGAACGTACCCGGGAATACCTCGATATCTCCGCTTCCGAACTGCAACGACTCAGCTTGCTGGTTGATAAAGTATTGAAGCTGTCTTTGTTCGAAAGCAAAGAACTGGAAATGAGAACGGAACAACTTGATCTGAAGCAATTAACAGAAGAGGTATTGAATACGATGAAGCTGCAGTTCGACAAACAGCATGCAAAAGTTGACCTGCTGGTGCAGGGACAATATTTTACCATTGACGCAGACAGGTTACATATTACCAGCGTGATCTATAACCTGCTGGATAATGCATTAAAATACAGTACCGGTCATCCGCAGATAACCGTTAGACTGATACACCATATCAATGAAATTGAATTACAGGTAACCGACAAAGGCATTGGGATAGAATCCGGGTTTACACAGAAGATCTTTGAAAAATTTTTCCGGGTGCCTACCGGTAACCAGCATAATATCAAAGGGTATGGCCTGGGGTTAAGTTATGTATCGCATGTGGTAAAGCGGCATAAGGGTACTATCTCTGTAGATACCGCTATCGGCAGGGGAAGTACCTTCATTATTAAATTTCCCATTGCATGAGTATTAAAGTATTGTATGTAGAGGATGAATTGTTCCTCGGAAAGATCGTTAAAGAAACCCTGGAGACCCGCGGTTTTGAAGTGATCATGGAAAGCGATGGAGCAGAGGTGCTAAATCGTTTTGAAAAGGAACAGCCTGATATCTGTATACTGGATGTAATGCTGCCTAACAGGAGCGGTTTCGAGATCGCTGAAGATATCCGGAAGATAAATGACGATGTACCTGTGATTTTCCTGACCGCCAAAACACAAACGGATGATGTGGTGCATGGGTTTAAGATCGGCGGTAATGATTATATCCGCAAGCCTTTTAGTATGGAGGAACTGATCGTTCGTATCGAGAATGCATTGCGTGTAAAGAAAGAAGAACCTATCCCGGCAGCCGGAGATTCTATCTCACTTGGCAAGTACCAGTTTCACCTGAATAAGCAGGTGCTCCAATCGGGAACGGAGGAACGCAAACTCTCTTATCGCGAAAGCGAATTACTGAAATATTTTTTCCGGAACCGACAGAACGTGATCGACCGGCGCGACCTGCTTAATCATATCTGGGGGAACGACTCCTTTTTTAACAGCCGCAATCTGGACGTATACATTACCAAAATCAGGGGATACCTGAAAGAGGACCCCTCGCTGGAGATCATTACGATCAAAGGGGTAGGATACAGGTTTATTGCATGAAACCGTTTTGGTTTCGGGCATATTCTGTAAATTTAAGCTGTATCTATTTGTACACTTAAAACTAACTATCATGGTTTATGACTCCCTGGTCAGTACAACATTTGAGGTAAAAGGTTACCGTATTGTAGAACAACTGGGCGTGGTTCGTGGTATCACGGTCCGCTCAAGAAGTTTGCTCGGTAATATCGGCGGCGGCCTGCAAAGCCTTTTCGGAGGCAACATCAGTATTTATACAGAACTCTGCGAAACTGCCCGCCAGGAAGCTTATCGTGAAATGGTCATACATGCAGAAGGAAGAGGCGCAAATGCCATTATTGGCGTCAGGTACGATGCCAATGAAGTGATGAATGGCATAACCGAAGTCCTGTGTTATGGCACGGCGGTGAAAATAGAGAAAGAATAACCTTTTTGCCCTCCGTTCATGTTCGTTATCTGAAGGAAGTTGCCTGAAACTTATCCTATCTTCCCTACCTTTGCTCTTCGAAAAAGAACCGTATGAACGAGCTATTTGCAACCCGTATCGGCGCGGAATTAAAAGAGATAGAAACGGCCGGCCTGTTTAAAAAAGAACGTATTATAACCAGCGAACAGGGCCCGGAAATAACCGTTAACGGGCAGAAAGTATTGAATTTCTGCGCCAATAATTACCTGGGTCTCTCCTCGCATCCAAAAGTGATAGAAGCAGCGCATAAGGCCATAGATACCCATGGCTATGGAATGAGCAGCGTACGTTTTATCTGTGGCACACAGGATATTCACAAAGAACTGGAACAGAAGATCGCCCAGTTCCTGGGAACGGAAGACACCATTTTATATGCTGCTGCCTTTGATGCTAATGGCGGCGTATTCGAACCTTTATTTAATGAAGAAGATGCCATTATCAGCGATGCACTCAATCATGCATCTATTATCGACGGCGTCCGCCTTTGTAAAGCGCAACGTTTTCGGTATGAGCATAATAATATGCAGGACCTCGAAGCTAAATTAAAGGAAAGCGCTGCCTGCCGCAGCCGGATCATTGTTACAGATGGGTCGTTCAGCATGGATGGAACCATTGCACAATTAGATAAGATCTGCGACCTGGCCGATCAATATAATGCTATTGTAATGATAGATGAATGTCACTCTTCCGGCTTCCTTGGTAAAACCGGCCGGGGTACCCATGAATACCGCGGCGTGATGGGCAGGATCGATATTATTACCGGAACACTGGGCAAAGCATTGGGCGGAGCCAGCGGGGGTTTTACTTCCGGTAAAAAAGCGGTTATCGAAATGCTGCGTCAGCGCAGCCGTCCGTATTTGTTTTCGAATACCGTAGCGCCCAGTATCATAGGGGCATCAATTGCTGTGCTGGATATGCTTACAGAAACGACTGAACTGCGTGATCAGCTGGAATATAATACAGGCTACTTCCGCGCAAAAATGACAGCCGCCGGTTTTGATATCAAGCCCGGGGATCACCCCATTGTTCCTATCATGTTGTATGAGGCAGTACTGGCCCAAACCTTCGCTTCTAAATTGCTGGAAGAAGGCGTGTATGTCATCGGCTTCTTTTTCCCGGTAGTTGCCAAAGGGCAGGCAAGGATACGGGTGCAATTAAGCGCCGCGCATAAGCAGGAACACCTGGATAAAGCGATTGCCGCATTTACAAAAGTGGGCAGGGAACTCGGGGTATTGAAATAATTAACAATTAATAATTGTAAGGAACTGTTTTAATTAAAAGAAAGATATGTTACAACGCAAATGGGTTTTATTATTAATTACTACTTATTCATTACTAATTATTTCCTGTTCCCCGAATAATGTAGCCATTGATAACAGTTTACAAAAATATTTTGACAGCAACCAGGTAACGGGCACATTCGGACTGTATGATAACGGCACCGGCCAATTCAGCATTTATAATTTGGCCAGGTTCAAAGATTCGTCATACCTGCCCGCATCTACTTTTAAGATCGTGAACTCGCTGGTAGGCCTGGAAACAGGAAAGATCGTAAATGAAAAAATGCTGATCAAATGGGATGGTATCACGCGCAGATATCCCAATGGCGATACTGCTACAGCATGGAACAGGGATCTTACGGCCGAAGAAGCATTTAAGGTTTCTGCTATGCCCTATTACCAGGAAGTAGCCCGCCGCATTGGTAAGGAAACAATGCAGCATTGGTTAGACAGTTTGAAATACGGCACTAAAAAGATCAGCACCCGTATTGATACTTTCTGGTTAGACAATTCTTTGAAGATCACACCTGATGAGGAGATGGGTCTTGTAAAGAAGCTTTATTTTAACCAATTACCCTTCCAGAAAAGAACACAGGATATCGTAAAGAAAATGATGCTGCAGGAAGAGAATGCCAATTACCGGCTAAGCTATAAAAGCGGTTGGGGGTTTCTGGAGAACGGTAAAGCCCTGGGTTGGATGGTGGGCTGGATAGAAGAGAATAGGCACCCGTATTTTTTTGTACTGAACGTGGAGGGGGAACATAATGCGAAGCTTACACCGCTTCGTTTAAATCTTTTACGGTCGATTTTAAAACAGCAGGATTTTTTTGAGGGGAAAAGATAATGGCCAGTAATCAGGAATGACTCGCCGCTACCCCTTTTTCTGCCCTACAACATGATACCCTATTGTAGCCTCGTTTTCAAGGCCAAGGCTATCTAAAAATTTTGCACAGAGCGGCATGAGTAACCTCGCAAACGGTAAAGTAATAAGCCATACCAGGGACGCGGCCAGGAATTGAAAAAAATTCAGTTTCCGCCATAAGCGCCAGGGTGCCAGCAATGCGGTAAACCGCTGTGTTTCCTGTGAAAGAAAGGAGAAAAATCCCATGTTACTTTCCAGCTGAAGAACTTCCAGGCCCGATTCTGCGAAAAATTTACGGTACCAGTACGGCGTATATCCACCATAAAAATGATA
>JANXRX010000076.1 GCA_025352905.1 Bacteroidota bacterium
ATAGCAGGATCATAGAATTACAACAGGAAGCGATCGGCTTATTAAAACAGCTGATTGCTACCCCTTCTTTCAGTAAAGAAGAAGGGGCAACTGCTGCCATTATTGAACAGTTCTTTCGGAAAAAAAATGTGATCACCGGGCGGCACCTGAATAATATCTGGGCAAAGAGCGAATACTTCGATAACACGAAACCAACATTGCTGCTTAATTCGCATCATGATACGGTGAAACCCAATAAAGGATATACACTCGATCCGTTTGTTGCGGCTGAAAGGGACGGAAAATTATTTGGATTGGGAAGCAACGATGCCGGGGGTGCGTTGGTGGCATTAATAGCTGCGTTCTTATATTTCCGGCAGCAAAAGGATCTGAAATATAACCTGGTATTTGCTGCCACCGCAGAAGAAGAAATCTCGGGAAAGAATGGGATTGAAATATTATTGCCCCAATTGCCGGAGATCGATTGTGGCATTGTTGGCGAGCCCACGCTGATGCAGATGGCCGTTGCCGAAAGAGGATTATTGGTGCTGGATGTAACTACTAACGGAACGGCGGGACATGCGGCGCGTGAAGAAGGTGAGAACGCCATTTACAAAGCACT
Source organism: Bacteroidota bacterium (assembly GCA_025352905.1). Classification (GTDB taxonomy): domain Bacteria; phylum Bacteroidota; class Bacteroidia; order Chitinophagales; family Chitinophagaceae; genus Sediminibacterium. The sequence goes on from JANXRX010000076.1 coordinate 602, forward strand.
GGCTGATATTGAATGGTTCAGAACCTACCGGTTTGAAAAAGTGTCTGACCTGCTGGGGCCGGTAAAGATGACCGTTACCGTGATCGATGCCGAAAACAAGGCACATAACGTGGTTCCCCCGCAATGCCATTTTGTGGTAGATGTACGGGTGAACGAATTATATTCATTTGAAGAGGTGTTGGCAACCATTCAAAAAGCAATAAAGAGCCAGGTGGTTGCCCGTAGCCTGCGTATGCGTTCCACCTCCATCTCTGCCGGTCATGCTTTAGTGAAAGCCGGGTTAAAACTGGGCCGCTCCTGCTACGGCTCGCCCACTACTTCCGATAAAGCACTCATGCCTTTTACCACTTTGAAGATGGGACCGGGTGATTCCGCCAGAAGTCATACAGCCGATGAGTATATTTATATAAACGAGATCAGTGAAGGGATAGAGATGTATATTCAAGTTTTAAAGCAAGTTTTATGAAACTGTGGAGCAAAGACAGTACAGCTACTTCCGGATTAATTGAAAAATTCACTGTTGGTAAAGACAGGGAAATGGACGCGTACCTGTCTGCTTTTGATATCCTTGGCTCACTGGCACATATCACCATGCTGGAAAGCATCGGACTATTAACAAAAGAAGAGCTAACCGCTTTGCAAAAAGAATTACGCGTGATATATCAACAGGTAATGAATAACGAATTCAGCCTCGATGATCATGTAGAGGATATTCATTCGCAGGTGGAGCTGCTGCTTACAGAAAGATTGGGTGATGTAGGTAAAAAAATTCATTCGGCAAGAAGCCGTAACGACCAGGTATTGGTTGACATAAAGCTGTTTTTACGGAATGAGATAGAGGAACTGGTGAAGGCGATACAGCCTTTTTTCAGGCTGCTATTGCAGCAAAGTGAAAAATACAAACAACATTTATTTCCCGGGTATACACACCTGCAACTGGCTATGCCTTCTTCATTTGGCCTATGGTTCGGCGCGTATGCGGAGAGCCTTGTGGATGATCTTGTGGCGCTGCAGGCAGCCTATACGATCGTAAATAAGAATCCATTAGGTTCCGCGGCCGGGTATGGTTCTTCTTTTCCTATCAATCGGACCCTTACTACTGAATTATTAGGTTTTGATGATCTGAATTATAATGTGATCTACGCACAGATGGGTAGGGGTAAAGCGGAACGGGTAACCGCTTCGGCTTTAGCCAACATCGCCGATACACTTGCCAAATTAAGCATGGATGCCTGCCTGTACCTGAACCAGAATTTTGATTTTGTAAGCTTCCCGGCGGAGCTTACGACCGGCTCAAGCATCATGCCGCATAAAAAGAACCCGGATGTTTTTGAATTGATCCGTTCGCATAGTAACCGGATCAAATCCCTGCCCAACGAGATCATGATGATGACTACCAACCTGCCATCGGGCTATCAGCGTGATCTGCAGTTGTTGAAAGAACACCTGGTGCCCGCATTCGAAAACATGCATGCCTGCATAAGAATGGCGGAGCTTATGCTTTCTCATATTGAAATTAAGAAAGACATCCTGCTGAACGAGCAATACAAGTTTCTCTTTAGCGTGGAAGAAGTAAATAAACTGGTGCTAACCGGCACTCCTTTTAG
>JANXRX010000097.1 GCA_025352905.1 Bacteroidota bacterium
CGGCCCGGCAATACCCTTGGCCCTCCGCGCTTCCATCATATAACTGAAAGCAAGCACGGCTGTCTGGTTGCCATTCATCAATACCCATTCGCCTTTATGGTCTTTTACGCCGATACCCACACGGTCTGCATCGGGGTCGGTGCCCAGCAAAATATCTGCATCTAATGATTTGGCTTTTTTCAGCCCGATACTCATGGTTTCACTTTCTTCGGGATTGGGATAATTAACGGTTGGGAAATTTCCATCCGGCGTAGCCTGCTCTTTCACGATGGTTACATTTGTGAAACCAAACCTTTTTAATACTTCCGGAACCAGCGTGATCCCTGTTCCGTGAATAGGTGTGTAAACGATCTTCAGGTCGTGCTGGCTGGCAATCACATCAGGATATACGCTCAAGCCTTTTACCATATCCATATAGGCATTGTCCATCTCTTTACCTATGATGGTAAGATTGGCATCGCCACCGGTGAATTTCACTTCGTTTACATCTTTGATAGCTTCCACTTCTTTGATCACATTGGTATCATGTGGTGGAACCAGCTGGCCGCCATCATCCCAGTAGGCTTTATAGCCGTTGTATTCTTTGGGGTTATGTGATGCGGTACAGACAACGCCTCCCTTGCATCCAAGTTTCCTGATGGCAAAACTCAGTTCGGGTGTTGGGCGGAGCGATTCAAAAAGAAACGCTTTGATGCCATTCGCTGCAAATACATGGGCCGTTGTTTCTGCAAAAAAACGGCTGTTATTGCGGCTGTCATGTGCAATGGCCACTTTTATTTCTGCCGACCCGTATGTTTTTTTAAGGTAATTGGCAAATCCCTGTGTAGCCATACCGATCGTATATTTATTGATGCGGTTGGTACCCACACCCATGATCCCCCGCAGGCCCCCGGTACCAAATTCAAGGTTCCTGTAAAAAGCATCCGCGAGTTCTTCGGGTGCATCTTTTTGTAAACGTATGATGGTATCTTTTGTATCCTGGTCGTAGTTCCCGTTGGTCCAGGTATTGATCCTTTCCTGAATGGCAGCATCCATAATATTTCTGTTTTAGGCGTATGAACCGATTAAACAACAAGTTTATGAATAATTTTCGCATTTTCAATCCCTGTAATCGAACGCAGCTCATTTAGTATGTATGTTTGAGCCGGTGAAGAAAACGATACTCATTACAGGTTTACTGGTTTGCGGCCAGGGTTTCGGACAGGATACTGCCCGGAAAGCAACTGAAATCGTTACCGAAAGGCAGTTTGCAGTCACCCCTGCCCTTTCTGCTAAAACCATACGAACCCGGAGTTATCTCGTGGCTTCTGCCAGCGTAATCGGGTACGGAGGAAGCCTGGTCTCTTTATCTAATGAATGGTACAGCAGGTACCCCCAATCTTCTTTTCATTTTTTTAATGATAACGACGAATGGTTACAGATGGATAAGGCCGGTCATGCTTTTTCAGCCTACACAACCGGGAAAATAAATATGGAAGCATTGCGCTGGGCAGGGATGCAAAAAAGAAAAAGTATGTGGCTCGGCGCGCTCAGCGGCACAGCCTACATGACCATAATAGAGATACTGGATGGATTTTCTACAGAATGGGGGTTTAGTATCGGCGATATGTGCGCTAACCTGTTTGGAAGCGGCGCCCTGATCTCGCAGGAACTGGCGTGGGGGGAGCAACGGATACAAATAAAGTTTTCTTTTCACAGGGTCGAGTATGGAGATGCCCTCAATGCCCGGGCAGATGAACTTTTTGGCAGGAGAACCTCGCAGAGAGTGTTGAAAGACTATAATGGGCAGACGTATTGGGCTAGCGCCAATATCCGTTCCTTTTTTAAGAAATCCCGCGTCCCTTCATGGTTGAATGTCGCTTTTGGTTATGGCGCAGATGGGATGTTGGGAGGTACCGTGAACCTTGTAAAAGATGCCAATGGAAATATTATTTTCGACAGGAGGGATATTCCCCGCTACCGCCAATGGTATATTGCCCCTGATATCGACCTTACGCGGATCAGGACCAAAAGCAAGGTGCTGAAAACTGCTTTTTTCCTGCTCAATTCGTTCAAGTTCCCCACACCATCCATCGGGTTTTCGAATAAAGGGGTGCAATGGAACTGGGTGCATTTTTGACAAGGGGGGGCATTGTCTATAGTCTATGGTTTATAGTCTATGGTTTATAGTCTATGGTCATTAGATAACCTGCTTATTTAAAAAATAGTATATTAGGGGATGAATCAGCGCAGTTTTGTTCCTTTCAGTTATGTGCTCGCGGTAGCGGCTATCTGCTTTGCTGTTTACAACAAGGTCATCGATGCAGGAAGTATTGCATTAATACGTTCGTTTTTGATTGTCGTGGTAACACAGCTCGTGTTTTCTTTCGCAGCTGTTTTTGAACTCCGGTATTCGCTTAACATCAACCGTAATGCTAAGTATTCCTGGGCATTTTTATTATTTATCGCCCCGGTACCGGTCGGTATTTTTTATTTACTAACGGTACGGAAAAAAATGCTGAATAGCCCATCGGCGCTGTAGTTATTCAATATACGCGCCGGTTATTTCCCCATCTTTTACTTCTACCTGTATATGTTCCTGTAAAGTAGTGGCAACGGAAAGCCCCACATAATCTGGTTTTACGGGAAATAGTTTGTGCATCCTTTCTACCAATACCAATGTCTGTATCGATTTGGGATGAAATTCAAGCAATGGTTTTAAGGCATATAGCAGGGTTCTGCCGCTATTGGTAACATCGTCTGTGATGATAATATGCCGGCCGTTCATATCCAATGATTCACCCAGTTTTACCGTAGATGGATTTGTTTTATCAAGGGTGGCTGAAATGATCTGTATAGTATTAGGAATATATTCTTTTAATAAGGCTCCCGTTTTTTCTGCGATCACCATTCCGCTGTTACGGATACCGATGATGATCACGGGAGTTGTATCGCCGCTAAGGTTCTCGGCCAGCTCCAGTACCATCCGGTGTAATTTCTGCCGGGCGCCTTCGCTGTTGAGTATGTAATTCTTATTTGCCATATCTTTTTTTTCGTTACCAAAAGTAACAACAATAAACTCATTTCCCAATCCCGGTTAACTGCCTATCTTAGCAAATCAAGCGCTTGGTATGCATTATATACAGCAAACAGGGTTCGTGGTTCTTTCTGCAGTAGCCATCTGGCTGTTTGCCAGAAAAGCGGCCGCCATCAGGAGAAATATTTTCCTGGGAAAAAAAGAGGACCTGTCCGACCAACCCGCCAAACGCTGGCGTAACCTGATCTTACTGGCACTGGGTCAAAAAAAAATGTTCCGCAACCCATTGGTAGCTGTAATGCATTTTGTGATCTATGCGGGCTTTATCATTATAAACCTGGAAGTACTCGAGATCGTACTCGATGGGTTGCTCGGTACACACCGTCTCTTTTTCCCTTTACTGGGTAATTTGTACAACTGGTTGATCAATGGTTTTGAGTTCCTGGCGATAGGCGTGATCACTGTATGTATTATATTTTTATGCAGGCGGAATATCCTTAAACTGAACCGCTTTATCAATAAGGAACTGGATGGATGGCCACGAAGCGATGCCAACTATATCTTAATTACCGAGATCATTTTAATGACCCTTTTCCTGACCATGAATGCGGCCGACCAGTCGCTGCAGTTTATAGGGAGTGAACATTATCACATAACCGGTAATTTCTTTTTTTCAGGAATGCTGGCGCCTGTTTTCAATGGCATGAAAGAAAGCAGCCTGGTAGCTATCGAAAGAACCTGCTGGTGGCTGCATATTACAGGCATCTTTGCTTTTTTGAATTACCTGCCTTATTCAAAACACCTGCATATCATTCTTGCATTCCCCAATGCGTATTATGCGAGGCTGGAACCAAAAGGCAAAATGAAAAATATGCCGGCTGTACAGCAGGAGGTATTGTATGCCATGCAGCCTGAAACCGCTCCTGCAGACGCTCCCCCACCCGCACATTTTGGCGCCAAAGATGTTTTTGAACTAAGCTGGAAAAATCTGCTGGATGCCTATAGTTGCACGGAGTGCGGCCGCTGCACGGCTGCCTGCCCGGCCAACATCACCGGTAAATTACTGAGCCCGAGAAAGATCATGATGGCCACTCGCGACCGACTGGAAGAGGTTGGAAGAAATATTGACCTGAACAAACAGTTTACGGCCGACGGGAAATCATTATTGCATAACTATATCAGCGTGGAAGAGTTACGCGCCTGTACTACCTGTAATGCGTGCGTGGAAGAATGTCCGGTAAGTATTTCTCCTCTGGATATTATTACCGAACTGCGCAGGTCGCTCATTATGGAAGAAAGCAATGCCCCGCAGGAATGGAACGGAACATTCAGCAATATTGAAAATAATTTTGCCCCCTGGAAATTTTCGCCTGCCGACAGGGATAAATGGGCCCAGGAAGGTTAGGCATTAGAATTTATAATTTAAAAAATGATCCTCGCACCTTTCCCTTTTTCAATCACCGATTTTACATCTATCGAACCTGAACTGCATCCAGGCATTACGGGCAAAGCCGAGTGGAGAACCCTGTACAGGGATACTATACGTATCCGCCAGGTTACTTACTCGCCCGGCTACCTCGCCGATCACTGGTGTAACAAGGGGCATATTCTTTTTTGCGTAGAAGGTGAAATGGAAACCGAATTAAAAGACGGCACCAGGCATCGCCTTACGAAAGGACTATTCTATACCGTTGGTGATGATGGCGATGCACACAGGTCTTATTCGAAGGATGGTTGTGTACTGTTTATAGTAGACTAATATTTTAGATCCACGGTTTGTACAACATCCGGTACAGCTGGATCAATGCGGTAATCACAAAAATAACTCCCATTACTTTATTCAGAGTCTGATTGGTGGTCTTCATTTTTGATACCAGCCAGTTTCCGCCATGAATATATACGGCCAGGCCGGTAAGGGTGCCTGTTCCTGCACCAATGGTGAATATATTAAAGGGGGTCGCGGCTACGGGCAATACTTTAGTTTGAATAAGGGTGGATGTCCATAAGAACCAGAAAGGGATCTGGAGCGGGTTCAATGCGCTCATAGTAAGACCCAGTACAAAACGATCCAGTTTATTTTTTAGCAGGAAAGTTTTTTTATCGGCCCGCTGCCTCCCCGCGCTGATAAATGCCATCACGCCCAATACAAGGAACAGTACTACGGTGAGCCATCCCAATATGATAAATAACATTCTGTGCTGTACTACCCAGTTCATTCCTGTAAGGGCAAAGCGCAGGTAGATCATTTCTACAATAGCTACGCCTGCTGCAAATTTCCACGCAGGGGCAACGCCTTCCTGGATGCATACCTGTGTTGCTGTGAAGCTCATATTACCTAACGGCAGTTGCCCGAGAAAACTGACCAGGAAACCCATGAAAAGTAGGTAGATCATGGGATTAAAATTACCTACTTTCGTACAAATATTAGCTATGCATGTAAATACAATGGCAGAAATGGCCATGAATGGCGAAACACCGGAAGTTTTGTTCTGGGTGGGTTGTGCCGGCAGTTTTGACCAGCGTGCACAAAAGATAACTAAAGCATTTGCAGGCATATTAAGCAGGGTAGGTATTAAGTATGCCATATTGGGCAAAGAAGAAGCCTGTACCGGTGATCCCGCACGCAGGGCGGGTAACGAATTCCTGTTTCAAATGATGGCTTACCAGAACATACAGGTACTGAATGGCTATGGTATACAAAAGATCGTTACTGCCTGCCCGCATTGTTTTAATACACTGAAGAATGAATATCCGGAACTGGGCGGACATTATGAAGTGATCCATCATACGGTGCTGTTACAGCAGCTGATAGATGAGGGCAGGATAAAAATGAAAGAAGAGGGCTCATTTAAAGGGAAGAAAATAGTTTACCATGACAGCTGCTACCTCGGCCGCGCCAATGATATTTATGAGGCGCCCAGGAAAGTGCTCGAGGCGCTCGATGCCGAATTGGTGGAAATGAAACGCTGCCGCAGCAATGGGCTATGTTGCGGCGCGGGCGGGGCACAAATGTTCAAAGAAGACGAACCGGGTAATAAACGGATCAATATAGAGCGTACGGATGAGGCATTGGTAACCGGCGCTTCTTTTATCGCGTCTGCCTGCCCTTTCTGTAATACGATGCTATCTGACGGTGTAAAGAACCGGGAACAGGAATCAGGCGTGTCTGTGCTGGACATTGCAGAAATGATCGAGGCAAGTATGGCATAGCGGCACAAGTATTGCATATACATCTGTAGATCAAACCTTGAATCATGAAAATGCCGCTTATTACCTCAAAAATATACAGAGTCGCTACGGGTTTTGCTTTATTACTGGGCAGTAGCTGTGCTTTTGCACAAACACCTCCCGAAAGACAACCCCACGCAGAAAGACCGCATACGGAACAGAATCCTGCACCCCGTCAACAGGCGCAACGGCCTGCAAACATGCAAAGACCACCGGCAACAACAAACCGGCCACAAAATTACCATCCCGCAGATCCACAGCGGGGCCAGGTTAACAGGCCATCAAACAATATGCAGCCTGGTAACCCCGGCTACAACAGGCCTGGTTATAACAGACCACAGAATACACAAAATACCCCTGCCATAAATAGACCGGTAACGGCGGCCAACAGGCCAGGCAATACACCGGGTAGGAATCCCGGCTTTAGCAGGCCCTCAGGATGGAATTACCGTTCTCCGAATACCAATAATTATCATCGTATGGATTATAGCCGTCCGCCGGTAGTTTGGCAGGGGAATAGATACTATACGCATTACAATTATGCATATCATCCTTACAGGCCACATACCTATGGGTCTTATTACCATCCGGTTGGCTTCTTTGCGGCCATGTTAGGCGCAACGGCAATAACAATCGCACTGAACAATCAGTATTACAGGTACGACCAGGGTATTTATTACGCGCCTTATAATAATGGTTACCAGGTGGTACCCGCCCCAATAGGCGCGGCGATCAGAACCTTGCCCCCCGGTTTTGAACGGGTTAACGTTGGAAACGATCTCTATTATTATTTTGCAGGTGCTTTTTATATTTCGGACGGTAATGTTTACGAGGTAGTACCCGCACCACCGGGTGCGATCGTTTATGACCTGCCTGAAGGATGTACCCAGTTTAACGTAGGAGATATCACTTATTTACAATTTAACAATACGGTATTTCAGCCTGTTGTGATAGACGGGCAGGACGCATATGAAGTGGTTGACCTGGAAGCTGACAGCGATCAATAGACTACAAATGTTTTTTGCCACAGAGGCACTGAGACGCAGAGAATTGATCGCTGTATCTCAGTGCCTCTGTGGCTATATTTTATCTTCTATCGGAGAAATCATTAATTTTGCTCAATGAATTTCGAATACCAACACCTGATCCCCGATGACTTTCATTCCTCGTCAAGGGTATGGATCTACCAGGGTAGCCGCCCTTTCGATACTGCTGAAGAAACAGGGATTCAAAATCTGCTGAACGGTTTTTTACAAAGCTGGAACACGCATG
>JANXRX010000100.1 GCA_025352905.1 Bacteroidota bacterium
CCGATTTAGTATCTCCTCAAAATGAGACCCCCCAAACTATTTACTGCTGTTTCTTTCTACAGCCCTCCTATTGCTGATTTCCTGTTCGGGTAAAAATAAAACGGTCATGTATCCGGCAAGGCAGGGAAAAATAATTCCGTGAATAAATCGGTGTGACAATTAAATTTTTTTCTCCGCAAAGTGTCACCTTTCAAAAACTAACCTGCATTATTAGCCTATCCCCTCACACCGTCACAAAAGAGCGATGTGTTCCCCGACGGGTCTCGCGATAGCTGACCCGGCGGTTCCCGCATAAGTACTAACTGAAGAAACAAAACAGGTATAAACCGCAATAATAGTTGGATTTTTTTTCCGCATATGTCACTTTTTTAAAAACTACCCCGCATTATTAACTTATCCTCTCACGTCGCTCTTCTATGTATGAATGATTGGATTAAAGCGTATGGGCTTGTTTTAAGGGTGACACCCTGGGGAGATAAAAAACCGATGTTATGGGCTGTGTAAGTTAACCTCGTAGTTTAAGCAACTGATCGATCATTAGCGGGAGAAAAGTTTCTTTGATTGCCCAAACAATCGAATAGTCTATCCCAAAATAATCAATGAACGATCCGGTTTCTGAATCCTCGTATCCGATGCCAGTCTATCTCGGAATGTATTTCCTTGAATTCTTCCGGCAGTCTATTTGCCGCTTCTCCGATAATCTCAATAATTCCTGATTACAGCGTCTACTGTCTTTGAGTCGGCAGTAAATTGTTCCAATGTCAGTCCGAGGGTGTAGTTCAGAATTTTTTGCCCGCTGTCCAGGATATCGTCAATAAGTAAATCCGTGGATCTCTTAAACATAGACAATATCAGATTCTATGGCCTGTAAATATTTTTTTTTGATCCCTTTTCTAGATACAAGGTCAACCTTTCTTTTAATTTGCTGTTCGAGATAATCAGCCAGATCTATGAATTCGATACCAACTGGTTTAGAAAATTCGACAATAATATCGATGTCGCTTGTAGAGGGTGAGAAATCGTCCCGTACAACTGATCCAAAAAGACCGATAGTGCTAATAGAATATTTTTCTATCAGTTCTGGTTTGAGTTGAACCAGCAGACTTTTTATGGATTCAAATTGCGTCATACTGCAAAGATACAAAACCTGCCTGAACCATAACATATAACTATTTTTTTGCCGAAACTTTCAACATTCCCTCACTTTCGTTATTTGTCGAAACTGTCGCGGTTTCAACAAGATAAATAAATATCCGAAGAACAAGCCGGTATACCCGGTGATGACTTATATGGAACTACAGGATATAGACCTGAGTTCCGGGATTGATCACTATACGTAATCTTGCCTTATGCGAGAACCGACGGGTCAGCTATCGCGAGACCCGTCGGGGGAACATGCCCCCTTTTTTGTGAATGGGTGATGGGCTGGATTAAAAGGGTGACACCCTGTGGAATCAAAAACGTTTCGAATCATCAATTGTCGATCCTTATTTAATACTTATATTCTTCGCATTTTTCTGTGCTTTCAGCGCCAGTTCAGTCGCTAAGAAACAATGTGCCTGCGGCATAGCTGTTTCTGTCCGGTTCAATACATCGTTTACAAACTGCTCGCCAAATGGTAGTGGCTCACTGTTGCAATCAATATATTTTGTTTCCTTTTGATTCACCATGTAGAGATGATTTCCTCCTTTATGATCGGTAGCGATATCGATGTTTTTGCGTACTTCTATGTATCCATCGCTGCCTAAAATGGTTAAACGGCCATCGCCCCATGTGTTTAGTCCATCCGGTGTAAACCAATCAACACGGATATACCCTGCTCCCCCATTTCCGTGCAGCATAATATCACCGAAATCTTCTAAGCCCGGATACTGCGGGTTATGCAGGTTGCCTACCTGCGAAGCCACCACTTCAGCACTGGTAGACCCGGTAAAATATAAAAATTGGTCGAACTGATGTGACCCGATATCGCAAATAACACCACCATATTTTTTCTTGTCGAAGAACCATTCTGGCCTTGTTTTTGGCGACATGCGATGCGGCGCCAGAATTACGGTTTGCAAAACAGTTCCGATCGCACCGGCCTTGACAAGCTCACCGGCTTTGACCGTAGCTTTATTTTCAAAACGCTCGCTGAACATAATAGAATAAATTCTTCCGGTTTCCTTTTGCACTTTTCTTGCTTCGGCTAATTGTTCGAGTGTTGTAATTCCGGGTTTGTCTACCAAGTAATCCTTACCATGTTTCATAACACGTATTCCTAAAGGAGCACGATCTACCGGGATGCCGGAGCTTAATACAACCTGGATAGTCGGATCATTCAGAATCTCCTCTTCACTGGCAGCCATTTTCACCTGCGGAAAACGTTTGGCAAAGTCAGCAGCCAGGTCAGGTTCTTTGGCATAGAAAGAAACCATTTGGCCGCCACCCCTCACTACAGCTCCGATCATGGAATAAATATGATTGTGATTAATGCTGATGACTGAAAACCGGATCTTTGGCTCTGCATTGGGTTGTACAATGGGAAAGCTTGTTTCGCTGACGCTTGCAGACGCTTCTGCCAACACGTTTTTTGGAATGGCCGGGAATAATGCCATGCCTGCGGCAGTTGCTGCCGTATTTCTTAAAAATTTCCTGCGATTAAATTGAGGATCTTTCATGGTAATGTTTTTTTAACAGGTTATTTAAAAAGTCGTGGTGCCAGCATATCAAGGTACAGGCTCCAGTTCGACCAGGTATGGGCACCCGTACTTTCAAAGTATTCGTACTTTAATCCTTCGTCATCGTAACGCTTGCGCAAATTGACAACGGACGAATAGAGAAAATCATCCTTGCCGATACCTATCCAGTATAATTTAGGACTGGCTTTGCTGAGGGCTTTGATCTGTTGGGAATGTTCTTCTTTGTTATACGTGGTTCCCATCCGGTCATTGTCCATCAATCCCATGCTCATGACACCAATATAAGCAAACAGGTTAGGATTTGCATTGGTGATGTGTTGGGTCTGCAATCCTCCCATCGAAAAGCCTAAGATGGCCCGGTTGTTTTTATCTGTATAAGTCCTGTACCGTTTTTCAATAAAAGGGATCACATCAGCCACTAAGCTGTTTTCAAACCGCATAGAACCCATCGACGCTGTATTTGGTTTTTCTGCATCAGGGTTTACAGGTTCTTCATTTGGTGAGGCAGCCTGCCACGGGTTCCCGTTTGTCATAACAACGATCATTTCTTTTGCTTTTCCTTCGGCAATAAGGTTGTCGAGGATGCTGACTGCACGACCTAAAGCTGTCCAGGAATTTTCATCCCCACCGGCGCCATGCAATAAATACAGCACCGGGTATTTATTATTGTTTTCTAAATAGCCGGGAGGCGTATAAACATACATCCTACGCTTCATATGTAAAGTTGGAGAAGGATACCATACTTTAGAAAGTGAGCCGTGCGGCACATCTTTAACTGCATATTCATTCGTTCTGTCACCGCCGGTAATGAGAATATTTTCATGCCTTACACCAGCGCGTTCAACCCATGAATTAGCTGGATCGAGAATCTCAACACCATCCAGCAGGAATGTATAGCGGTACATATCCGCGTCGAGTTTACCGGTTGTGTAGGTCCATACAGAATCTTCCTTTACCATTGGTGAAGAAGGCATGTTTACAGGCATCCATGTTCCTTTTACTTCAACTTTAGTGGCCAGTTTTGTCAAAAGCCGGAAAGTAACTGTATTATCTGCGTTGATTTGCGGTGAAACGATGGGTTTTCTTTGCTGTGCGGTTAAATGAGTGCAGGCAAACAGCAACAAGAAAACCTGGGATATTTTTATCCGCAAATTTATTTTCATAATATGGCAGGTTGTTTCGTTTGACTTTAACTATGGAAATGCATATTAGACAATTCTTTAGCAAAAAGAAATCATTTTAAA
>JANXRX010000128.1 GCA_025352905.1 Bacteroidota bacterium
GCCCCTTTTTCAGAAAGTCTGTCTCTCTTTCCCCCCCTGAATTTAAAAGTGAGACACTCCCAGCGGTACATAGTAGAAAGACTCTGACTACGATCCTGTACAATACTCCTACACTTTCTTTGTCACAAGAGGGAACACCGAAAACCCAAAATTTGGCCAATTTTCCATTATTTTTTCCGCCGCCGCCTGTGCATCATGTAAGGGAATGAGGATGCCGCTTTCACCCGGAACGATCATTTCAACAGCGCCGCCCTGTTCCGTTACCACCACTGGTTTTGAGGCTGCCATTGCTTCCGTTACCACGGCAGGCGCTGGGTCGGGCTGAAGGGATGGAAGAACGAATATGTCAAAGGCATTAAAGATGTTTGCAATATCCTCGCGGTAGCCAATAATATGGACCCTGTTGCGGATACCATACCTGTCAATGATCGCATCCATTTCTGTATAGAGGTATTCATACCCGGGAAAAGGATCGCCGACCAATACAAATCTCAGTTCAGGAAATGTCTTATGCAGGATACCGGCAATGGTCAAAAAATAATCCTGGCCCTTCCAGAAATGTACCCGCCCCATCATCCCTATAACAACTGCATCCGGGCCGATACCCAGTTCATGGCGAAACGGGGTGTCTGTAGTGGAGAACATTTCATAATCGACCCCATTATATAATATGATGATCCGGTTAGGATCAACATACCTGCTCCAGTGTGTTTTTACCGCCTGTGAAACCACCAATACTTCGGTTCCCCGCCTGTTCAGCATCCAGCTGATGAGGCAGAATAATATTTTTGGTTTTTGAATGATCTCATGTACATGCCATATATGGCGTATGCCGCAGGCCCTGGCAACGAACCCCCCGATGATTACGCCCGTAGTATTTGAGTAGATCAGATCGATCTTTTTTTCGCGGCAGAGGGTCTTGAGTTTTCCATATGCCCCACCCATAACGGAAAGCCTGTTGAGTATTCCGGCTGGATTGATGTATTTTCTCCGTAGCACGCCCAATGGAAGCAGGATAACGGTTACCCCGGTTTCTTCCAGCCTGTCAGACAACGCCCCCTTTTCCGATAAAATAACGGTTACTTCATGGCCCTGTTTCCTGCACAGCTGCGTAACGGCTACCAGTATCTTGCTTGCGCCATATAGATCGGAGGAACTGTGTAAAAAAAGCAGGTTCATTATACTAACAGGTTGCCTTTGATAAGGCAGACTTTACAGGCATTTAGAAAATAATTATCGAATAAGTTATACATTTATAAACAGTTATGCAGATAAATAGAAAAAAATTGTATGTTTTTAATTTGCTATCTGTTTTCCGGGTTAAATGGATTGTAAAGTTGACCTTTGAACTGAGAAAAAACAAATTAATTACCCGTTAAATAAAGGGTTGCTATACACTGTTTCCGCCTTTTCAGGCATCACGAACGACCGTTTTGAACTATGAACATCAGAAATTATCTTGATAAAATGAAGGAACTGATCGGCTCTGTTGATGAAACGGCTGTTCAGGCCCTGGTTGATCACCTTGAAAAAGCATACCGCGAAGAGAAAATGGTATTTGTGATCGGGAACGGCGGCAGCGCTGCCAATGCATCTCATTTTGCCCAGGACCTGGCAAAAGGCGTATTTCTCAACCAGCCGGCCGGAAAACGGTTAAAGGCATTGAGCCTTACAGACAATACCGCCTTTATGACCGCCCTGGGAAATGACGACGGGTTTGAAAGGATATTTGATACCCAACTGGCCACTTTTGGCACTACAGGGGACTACCTTATTGCTATCAGCGGTTCCGGCAATAGCCAGAATATCCTTCATGCAGTTGAACTGGCCCGGTCGAAGGGCATTTATGTGATCGGCATTACGGGTTACGACGGTGGGGTGTTGAAGAAAAATGCCAACTTCTCCATTCATATCCCTTTGCACGAGATGTGTTCGGTAGAAAGTATTCATTCTGTGATCTTTCATGCCGTTGTGCTTGCGTTGCGGGAAAGACTTACGGGAATAGGGGTGGATAATTGTATGCAGTAAGACAACGTGAGTCGTGAGGCGTCAGTCGTGAGGTGCAGGCAAATTACTTACGCCTCACGATTCATGCCTCAGGTTTACTAACTGCAATAAATAATAAACTATACTGATGCAGATACTTGTAACAGGCGGGGCCGGGTATATTGGCAGCGTGGTATGTGAAATGCTGGCTGATGAAGGTCATACACTTTTTATAATGGATGATCTGCGGGATGGAAAAAAGGACGCAATCCCCCCGGCAGCCATTTTTTATGAAACGGGATTTGAGAATGAGGGGATACTTGACAAGATCTTTTCCCGGAATGCAATTGATATCGTTATTCACCTGGCCGCTTCGGCCAATGTTCCGGATTCGGTGGTGAACCCGCTTTCCTATTATGCCAACAATGTGAACGGCACGGTAGTATTGCTTGCGAAAATGAAAAAATATGCTGTTCCCGCTATTATTTTTTCCTCTACGGCTGCAGTGTATGGTGAACCGGTAGCTGTGCCCATAACGGAA
>JANXRX010000156.1 GCA_025352905.1 Bacteroidota bacterium
CCATCGATCACCAAACCAAAGAAGATCAGACAGTAACGATCCGCTATCGCGATACGATGGTACAGGAAAGGATAGCGATAAGCAAGGTGAAGGAGTTGGTGTTAGAACAGATTGTTTGATTTTCTTCCTTTACTGAGTTGACTTTTTAAGCACGGCCCCGCCCAACTTTACTTCACTCAGTTTTCCATCCGTGTTTAGCCTGAAAGAAAGATAATCTTTTCCTTTCCATTTCTGGTCATATACCAGCCGGAAAGTATCATAGTTCCAGTGTTCGATAGTTCCGGTGGTTATTTTGTTTAATAGCCCGGTTAGTCTTCCGTTTACAAGGCTTATCTCTAAGCTGCCGTACAGGCGATCTTCAAATTTACCTGTATAGGATTCAAGTGGTAAAGAGGGATGCGTATTGGATACTCTTTTTGCTTCAAACTCTTTTGTTTTTTTCTCGGATTCCTTCCTGATATGGGTATACAGTTCCAGCAATTCAGCGCTCCAATCGCGGTTGCCGCCAAGGGCAAACTGGTCAAATGCTTTGAACATAAGGGCATGACGGATCTCGGCATGATCAAGGTTGGCAAAAATATAGACCCCGGTCTTTTCTTCGGGCATCTGTGCATGTATGGCAACGGCGCCTGATAAACTGCCTGTATGGAAATTCAGTTTTCTCCCTTTATAATCCTGCTGGAACCAGCCCATGGCATAGGTGATAAAATTAGGTTTGGTAACTCTTTGGGTAGGATAGAACTCCTGTTCTGTAACCAGTGTTTGTGGTTTTAATAATTCTCTCCAGGTGGCCGGTGACACCAGCCGGCCTCCTTCAAACTTACTGCTGTCGAGCATGCATTTGAGCCATAGGGAAATATCATCTATACAGGATAGCACAGACCCCGCGGGGCCGATCGCATCTGCATTGGTATCATGTTCGATCACAGAGATAGTACTGTCTATCCGGTAATGGGGTTTGGATACATTGTCGTCTTTCAGTTGCGAGAATTGTGATACGGTTCTGTTCATTCCTAAAGGTTGAAAGACCCGTTCACGGATAAATTGCGCCCAGGGCCTGCCACTCACTTTTTCAATTACTTTCCCGGCCACCAGGTAAAAAATATTCTGGTAAATAAACCCTGATCGAAGTGAATAGCTGGGTTCCACCCACCGTAAATGTTCCAGGATCTCATCGGACGATAAGGTATTGTCGCTCCATAAAAAATCAGCATTACCCACACCGCTGTTGTGTAAAAAAAGATCACGTACCCGTAATTCCCGGGTTACATAAGGATCATATAACTGCAGGCCGGGCAGGTATTTGGTAACCGGATCGTTCCAGTTCAGTTTGCCTTCGTCTACCAGCATACCCATACAGGCCGCCGTCATGGCTTTAGTGGTAGAGGCGCAGACAAATAAGGTTTTAGTATCTACAAACCGGGAGGTACCGAGTTCCTTTGTTCCATAAGCTTTTTTGAAAACCACCTGGTTGTTTTTAACCACGACAATAGCGAGACCGGGCACTTCCCATTCTTTAATGGATTTCTGTACGTACGCATCGAACAGCGCAGTGGTATCCGGTTGTAGTGTTTTTTTCTGGGCAATAGCCGGGAACAGACAGCATTGCACGCAGATCAGGGCGATGATCTTTCTCATGGAAGTATTGGTTGAATTTGACTCCTTTGCTTATCCGTACAATTCCAGGTGAATCGCTTTCTTATCATAGCCCATAGCCAGGATGCGCTGTTTGGCTTCATCTATCATATTCTTCCAGCCGCATAAAAAGAATTTAGCAGGCTTACGGCCCTGGTCTGTCAGCAATTCATATACCGGGTGTACATATCCTTTGTAGGATCCATCAGGTATTTCCTCTTCTCTTGAATAACAGGGATGAAAGAAAAATCCGGCTTCCTGCTGTTCCATTTCTTTTAGTTCATTGATATATAACCCGTCTGCTTTTTTACGGCAGCCGAATATAAGGTGGATATTCTGATGGGGCTTTTTGTTCTGGTGCAGGTAGTGTACCATTGAACGGAAAGGAGCGATGCCGGTTCCGGAGCAGATCAGGTATACATCTTCTTCCAAAGGTTCGGGCAAAGTGAATTTACCCTGCGGGCCACGCAGCAGTATTTCCGACCCGATGCTTACTTCATTAAAAAGATAGGTGGTACCCAATCCTCCTTCCAGTAATACGATGATCAGTTCAAAAATATTGGTGCCATCCGGAGCCGAAGCGATCGAATAACTACGCCATCTTTTATTTTTCTGTTCATGTATAGGCAGGTCGAGCGTAACAAACTGGCCGGGCTTGAAATCAAACGAATCCACTTCCGGAACCTCGATCCAGAAACGCCGCGAAACTGCGGTCTCATTTTCTATCCGTATTACTTTGCCGGTGCGCCATGGTTCTAACATAACTGGGTTTATTAGGCCGCAAGATATTAAAATAGCGCCAGTTATTGCAATAGCCGGCCATGTCGGGATATTTTTCCTGCCTGACGGCAATCCGCCGACATATCAAATAATGCAAAATAAAGTGCAGCACTTTATGGGGTGCCGGTTTACTGTCTTGAAAACGATCTGAACGTGATTTCTGTGCCATCGTAAAGGATTTTTATGGTGATTAATATTAAATACTTACCTATAGGTGATTGATCGGGTTACTACAAAAAGCCAATTTTATACGCACTTACAGGAAACTATTGAAAAACAGGATCGATCTATTTGTTATTGAACGGGTAAAAGAGAAAAGAATGGAAAACAATCTTTCCCAGGCCGACCTTGCCTATGAACTGGGTATGTCGGTAGGCTTTATCGGGAAAGCAGAGAGTAAAAATTACAGCACCCACTACAATATAAAACACCTGAATGACCTTGCCCGTATCCTGAAATGCAGCCCCCAGGATTTTCTCCCTAAAAAGCCTTTATAAATCAACCTTTTTTGTTCAAAACATAACAGGATAAAATTACGGGAAAAAATAACAATCACCTATAGGAAAGCGGTTTTATATTACCGTTGTACCACGATTTTTTTCACATAAATCTTTTTATCATGCTGGATCTTTACTAAGAACATATCTGAGCTAAGGGCATCTATACTTAGCTGCTTAGCATATTTGCCGGTGAAATTTGCGATGCTGCTGGTATATACTTTCCGGCCTGCGGCATCGAGGATATCGATCGTAAGATCCGCTTTCGTAGTTACCTCGAATGAAAGATTGAAAGTTCCGTTATTGGGATTGGGAGAAACACTGAGTTTGATCTCTTCCGCCAGCACAACGGGAATAGCGGTTACAGCATATACGATCACGTTGGACGTTTGCTGGCAGCCAAGGGCATCTGTTACGATCACCTTATACTTACCTGCCTTGGTAGGCTTATAATGATTATTGGCATTGTTAACAGCAGAATCGTTCAGGTACCATTGGTTACCGGTTGCAGCAGAACTCACGAGCGAATCTGCCTGTTGCGTAATAACAGGCACCGTGGCAGCTGTGGCGGTTATTCCTACACGATCGCTTCCGCAAGCTCCCGTATTGATCCTTGTATCATACAGAAAATAATAAAACTGCGATTCAAGGTTGCCGCCTGTATTGGCGCTGTTGCCGGTGATAGACATGATACCGGGCAGGCTCATTGGGTACGTACTCGTGCCGGTAATTCCATTGTTCCTGAACAGAGAAGCGCTGTCTGTTCTGCCGTTTCCTCTCAGGCATTCGAAAACAAGAATATGATCGCCTGCCGCTGTTATCGGTAGGTTCAGGTAAAATACAGCACCCGTATCATTGGCAGGGTTACCCACAACAGAACCCGGAGTGGGGCTCGGATTGGTAGCGAATGCATCCAGAGTTACCGTGGCGAATGGATAATAACCAGTACCATCTGCGGTAAGATCGCCGGCAGTTATTTTTACCTGTCCCGGGTTGCCGATATATAACCTCGCACTCTCAATAGTAACGGGAACCGAATTATTGAATTTGACATAGTTGCCCGAGAAAGTATTATACCCTCCCTGCGCAAATACCAGCTTGTTAACCGGGCCGATACTTGTTTTGGCTTCTTTGGCTACATAAAAGATCTTATCGGCTGGTATAACCGAGCTATTCGTGGAAACACCTGATGCGAATGGTGCATTGGTTGTTGCATTCGGGTACCAGAAATAATTCCATGAACCTGCATCAAGGTCAGTAACTTTTAATAAAGCGCTGGCGCCGCAGATCTCACCTATCCCTGCAGGGCTCGTGGCTTTTGACGAAATCACAACCGTGGAAACCAATTGGTTATTGGCTACGCTCTGATCGGCCGCAACATTCACACTGGCCGAAATACTATAGGTTGTTCCCGCGGTTGTAACAAAAGGTGTTTGAAAAGTGTAGGTGATCGTAGATAATGCACTGATGATACCCGGATAGTTGCCGGAAAGGGTAGCTATGGTACTGGTTCCGCTGGTGATAACAGCGGAGAGCGGTATATTACTCTGGTCCACAGAACCATTATTTTTAACCCGTATGGTCAGGTAACCGGATCCGCTGGCACAACTGGCAGTTGCAGGTGAAGTAATTTCACTGATGCTCATATCATTGGATGGGTTCACCACCCTCACACGGAAATCCTCTGTTTCTCCTTTTCCATAAGTACCGCAGGCCAGCACATCCGAAGCAGTGGAGGTTTCCTGTACCACAATCCGCATAAGGCTGATCGTGCCCACGGTTAACCCGCCGGGTATCGCAATATTGGCTGTATACAGTTGCGAAGCAGAACTAAGCACCCCGCTGGTTGCCAGCAACTCCGAAGCATCAAATACGCCATTATTATTCAGGTCAATAAATACTTTTACGATCCGGCTGTTGGTAGTTGCATCCGCCGTACTCAGTTTTACCGTGATCGGTACCGTTTGCGAAGGTTCGATATCGGCAACATAATTGGTATTATTTGTATAGGTTTTTGATCCTATCGAATTAACCACGTGTATGGTTTTGAAACCCACACTGTCAATCCTTGCCCCACCGCCACCGGAAGCCGAGGCACAATAAGCAACACCACCCACACCGCTTATCAGTAAAGAATAAGCCTGTGACCCTCTCGCGAGGGTTCCTTTATGCGTAACGGTGATCGTATAGGTTTGTCCCGGAACGGTACTGTCTATATCGATCCTTTCCACGTTATCTGTGATATTATCCCCTGGAATGGCAGAAGCAGAAGGGTTGTTTACATCAAGCGTCCATGGAAGATACGTTCTCAGAGAAGTGCCGCTTCCTTTGGTAATGCGGATATCCAGGTCGTTCACCAGGTTCTTTGCACGGTTATTCAGCGTATTTACCAGGTCAACATTTCCTTTTACATCCGTCCAGCAAATGGTAGCGGTTAAAGTTCCTTTACCGGATGCGATCACGGTTGTGGTAAATACCTGTCCGTTAGCAAGTGTATTTTCATATAACTGGTGCGCACTGGTTGCACTGTTATTGGATGGAACGGCTGCCGTAATTACCGCCGCTGCTTTTTCTACATTCAGTAGGCCCCATCCATACTGGTAATCGGGGCCGGGGCTGCTTCCTGCTTCATCTGCGGTATGGATAGCCAGCCCTTTTAAGGTAGCGGAACGCAAAAAAGCGCCGCTCTTTAGTTTGGAGTAATATTCCTGTAATAAGAACAAAGAACCCGCTGCATTGGGCGACGACATGGAGGTTCCGCTTAAACTGGCATAGCTGTTATTGCTGGTACCATAGGAAGAAAGTACCGACACACCATCTGCAACAACATCGGGTTTGATCCGGCCATCATCCGTTGGCCCCCAACTGCTGAAGCTGGTGAGCGTTACGTCTTCTTTCCGGCTGTACCCTGCCGGTATACCCGGAACGGCGCCTACAGATAAAATATTTTTTGCACCAATATCCCAGGAGATGATATCATATCCATCATTACTGCTGATATCCGCGGGCCGCGCGCCGGCCGCTATCATATCGCCATTAGCATTCTGGCGGTAATACGTTGCCCCAACCACAGGGCCGTTGGAAGCGCGGTTATTCCCCGCCGATTTTA
>JANXRX010000169.1 GCA_025352905.1 Bacteroidota bacterium
CCCGGTTTTTTTATCAACCGTAACACCCGGAAAATTCCCCACTTTCTGGTTCAGGCCTGTTAATGCATTGAACAGCGAGCTTTTGCCGCTGTTGGGATTGCCCACTAACGCTATATGTAATTCAGGTTTTGCCAAAATAAGGTGCCTGCAAAAGTAGCGGGAAAGAATGGGGGTTTATTACGAGTTTGGTAATTAGACAGGCGGCAGAAAAAATTTTTAAACGATTTTACAAAGCGATTACGCTATGGTGCTGTTAGCAGCTTATTTTTGCCCTGATAAACGAACCATGTATGAAAAAATACCTCCTGGTATTATTATTGATCCCCGCCCTCACGTTTGCACAAAGCAAGAGAAAGAAAAAGCAGGCCGAAGAAAAAGTAAATGCCGAACTAGTTGCACACCTGACTGCACACATAAAATACCTCGCAGATGATAAACTGGAAGGCAGGAGAACCGGTCCCCGGGGAGAAGAGCTGGCCATGCAATATATTGTTGCGCAATATCGTGAAATGAGCCTGGAACCAAGGGGTACCAGTGGATATGTGCAGGAATTTGAAATAAATGAGGGTCGGATGGCAGACGAAGCAACTTTTTTAAAAGTTGATGGAAAAACACTGATCCCTGATAAAGAATATTTTCCACTGGCGTTCAGTGCTATGAAAACAGTAAAAGGCAACCCGGCCATTGCACTAAGTGAAAGTGGCCAGCCCTGGTTCACCGATCTCAAAGACGTACTGGAAGAAAATAAGACCAACCCGCATTTTGATGTGGAAGAAGAAGTAAAGAACCTGGTTAAAAAAGTTTCGGCCAAAGGAGCAACTGCCCTGTTCGTGTACAATACATCCGGTATTACAGACAACCTGCAATTCAACAAAAACGATAAAAGCGAAACTGTAAAGATTCCGGTGATCTATCTTACCAAAGAAGGCGTTCACAGGTATTTCCCGGATAATTCCGCTACGCTTGAACTGGAGCTGACTGTGCATTTTACCGAAAGGGTGCGCAAAGGAAAAAACATTGTCGGTTTTATTAATAACCAAGCGACCAATACGGTTATTTTGGGTGCGCACTATGACCACCTGGGTTATGGGGAAGATAAAACGGCGCTCGATACCGGCCATGTCATCCATAACGGCGCAGACGATAACGCAAGTGGTACTGCCGCACTGATTGAACTGGCGCGGATGTTGAAAAAATCATCTCCAAAAAACAACAATTATCTTATTATCAACTTCTCGGGGGAAGAACTCGGCTTATTGGGGAGCAAATACTGGCTGGAACACCCTTCGATGGTCATTACGCCGGATTACATGATTAATATGGATATGGTGGGCCGATACGATACGGCGCATAAACTAACCATTGGCGGATACGGAACCTCTCCTCTGTGGAATGAAGTGATCGCCGAATCTAAAAATACCCTGGTGGTGAAATTAGACAGCGCCGGAAGCGGACCGAGCGATCATGCCAGTTTTTACCGGAAAGATATTCCTGTCATGTTTCTTTTTACCGGTAGCCACAGCGATTATCATAAAGCAACGGATGACTGGAACAAGATCAATTTTGAGGGCGAGAAAGATATTGTGAACTGGGTGTACCGTGTTATTGAGGCAGCAGATAATAAAGGCAAATTCGCCTTTGCCAAAACGAGGGAGCAGCAGACCGGCCGGTTAACCGGGTTAACCGTTACACTGGGTGTATTGCCGGATTACGGGTTTACCGGAACCGGTATGCGTATTGATGGGGTGAGCCCGGGGAAACTTGCTGAAAGAACAGGATTACAGGCCGGGGATGTGCTGTTACAGCTTGGTGAGTATAAATTTGTAGATGTGATGAGTTATATGCAGGCGCTGGGTAAATTTAAAAAAGGCGACAAAACACAACTGCGGATAAAACGGGGTACAGAAGAGAAGGTGTATGATATTGTATTGTGAACCGTTTCTCATTACCTTCACTAACGCATGAGTCAACCCATGAAACAATTCCGACTGAATGTTGATGAGCTGAACGATGACTTCTTTGAAGAAACACGTTTGCTGGGTATTACCGCTCCCTTAAAGAACTACCAGTTCTGCCTGCAACTGAACAGTCACCTCGGGTACAGCTTCCGGCTGGCTCCGGAAATAGAGATCCATCTTCGCAAAAAAGCGCGCAGCTATTATTTTTCCGTGTATCAATCCAACGAACCCAATAGCTTTCTGGTACACTATTTATATCATAACCAGTTTGATGGGGAATATCTTTTACCGGAATTCAAGCATATGGATTTTCTATGGCTGATGAAGGGCGACCAGGTAGAGGAAGAAAAATGTAATTGGGTAAAACAGGCGGTAAAAGGGATGAGTGGCGTGCAGCTGGTTACAGAGTTAACCAATGAGCAGATAAAGAATAAAGGAAATATGGTCTTTTGAGCCTTGCCTCCCCACGCCCTGATAGCGGGATTAATATAAAAATGTTTTTATGGCAGATAATAGTTTACCAGCAGGCTGGACTGAAGAAAACAATTCGTTATACCGGAAAGTTCAATGTAAGGATTTCTCCGAAGCATTTTCTTTCATGACAAGGGTTGCCCTGTCAGCGGAAAAGATGGATCATCACCCTAAATGGACCAATACATGGAATACGGTGGAGATCTGGTTAAATACGCATGATGCCGGAGACATCGTAACCGGGAAAGACCATCAGTTGGCAGAAAAAATCAATAAACTGATCTGATGACCTTGCCGGGGATAGGCTAAAAACGAAGAGAGCTGCATAATATGCAGCTCTCTTACCCCCAATTATTACTTGTTTAGTAATGAATGTAATTTCCAGCAAAAAAATAAACTCATCGCTCCTTTTCTACCAAACACCGGTTTTATTTCACGAAGCCGGCTTCGTTTTTTGATAAAGTGCCCTCATTTCAGCCCGTATCCTCCTGGCTGGGGTGGGAGAGAACGATATGCCGGGTTTCCTTAGTAAATTATACCGCTTCAAATGCATGTACTATTTTTAAGCTTATGCGGATCACGGTTTGTATCATACTGCTTTTTTGCTGGAGCCATGGCAATGGACAATACCCATATGTAAAGAAACTGAACTATCCGGAACAGTTGTCTACACAAGTAGTATATGACATGCTCACTGATTCAAAAGGGTACCTTTGGCTGGGTACCGATAAGGGATTATACCGGTTTAACGGGAGAACATTTGTTTCCATCCCCTTTAATACCACCGCCTCAAAAGCAGTAAGTTATCTGCAGGAAGACAAAGATGGGGTAGTATGGTGCATGAATTTTTATAACCAGGTCTTCTACTCCCAAAAAGATACGCTACGTCAATATGTAATAGATGAGGCCATTACCCACGACGCATCTACTTTTAACAACCTGGTGATCGGCACCGAAAAATTATGGCTCCATTCGTTTTCCACTATTTATGAGTTTGACAAGGCGAGCCACAAACTGCTCAGAAAGGCAGAGGGCCCGGGCAAATATGACCGTATCATAGCCGGCGCCGTTAGCAATAATATTTTTTATGCCTTTTCCAACGCTGGCTATCTTTTCTCAAACAGTATCCGTAAGTATGGCTGGGATAGTATTCAGCAATCGTACCTGGATCTAAAATTTATTGCAAATAACGAAAGCCTTATCGGACTGGGCGTAGGGCTGGAACGTGCCCCTCCTTTCCAGATCAGGAACGAAAAAAGCGTATTGCTGAAACCGGTAGACATTCCCAATGATGTATATATTTTCAAGGGGGTTGAGGTAAACAACCATGATTACTGGCTGTGTACACAGAACGGGGCCTATCAATGGAACACAGAAACGGGGGAAACAAAATTATACCTCCCTAATGAACGCGTGTCGGATGTGGTAAAGGATTACCAGGGCAACTATTGGATCAGCACATTGGATAACGGGGTTTTTATCTGCTCTTCCCTCGCCAATACCCTTATCAAGATTTACGACAATCCATTGCTGGACAATTTCACTAAACTACAGGCTTTGCCTAATGGGGAGATACTGGCAGGCAATAGCCAGGGGCTTATGACAAAACTGAACCTGGATGACAGGCAGGTATTTCAATATGACCTTGTAAAAATGCGGGAAACTGAATTTATCAGTTACGATACCTGCAACCAGCAGATCTTCACCAACCGGGGCGTTTTTAAACAGGATCAGAAACAACCCGTTGAACTGATTGATTATAGCAAGGGTGTTGCAAGAGATAAATTCGGCAACCTGATCGTGTCTTATTTTAACGGGGCGTATGTAATCAACGATCATTATAATCAGAACGATCGCAAACCTATACTGAATTGTCCTTTATATATTGCCGACAGCGCCAATAATATTGATATTAATTATGGATTCCATAATGCATTATCGCTCAGGAAAAAAAGAAGCATTACCGCACTGGCTTCCATAGACAAAGAATCTTTCTGGGTAGCGTATGAAGATGGGTTATATGCGTATAACTATAACGGCACTATTAAAATATTAAAAGATTCCGAAGGGTTTGCGGTAAGCGCCAAATCCTTATTGCAGCTGGCCGATGGAAGCCTGGTGGTTGGCGCTTCAACCAAAGGAGTAATGATCTTTCAAAAAGGGCAGATTGTTAAAACCTACGATGAAAAGAACGGTCTTAGCAACAACAATGTACGCAAGATCATCCAACAAGATAATTATATATGGGTGCTTACAGATGCCGGTCTTGACAGGATCAATGAAACCAACGGGGTAATTACCAATTACCTTGATGAGTACGGATTAAGCAATATCATTATCAATGATTTTATTGTTCAGAAGGATAAACTTTTATTTGCCACACCAACAGGCATTTTATTGCGGTATAATGTTCCCCGCTATTCAAATTTTGAAATAAAGTTCCCGATGTTGCGGGCCACAAGCAATGGAGAGGAAGTGGCGATCAACTCAATTCTACCCGGTGGCAGGCATGATATCAGTTTTTATTTTGAGGCGCTCCATTATATATCTCCCTCATCGGTAACTTATCTATACCGGCTAAAAGGCATTGATACCATCTGGCGCCCGGTAGGCAATTTTAATAACCAGCTTATTTTTAACCAGCTATCGCCGGGTAAATACGAATTCGAGATACAGGCCATATCCGGCCTGCTGTACAAAAGCAGGATACGCAACTTTTCATTTGTGGTGCCAAAATCATTCTGGCAAAAAAACGGGTTTATTGTACTTGTTTTTTTAGCCATCTCCCTGCTAACCTGGTTTATTCTCCGGCAATGGAAGCGAAACCTGCTAAGAAAGCAAACGGTAAAGGAGCAGCTACTCAAGAGCCAGTTAGTTGCCCTGCGTGCGCAGATGAACCCACATTTCCTGTACAATGTATTGAATACGGTACAGGGATTGGTTTACGGTAACCGGAAAACAGAGGCAGGCGCGCTTCTGGGCAATTTCAGCGATCTTATGCGGAAGACCCTCCACGCCAGCGATAAACAGTTATTAACGGTAAAAGACGAGATCGAAAATATCCGCTTATACCTTGAACTGGAAAAAGCAAGGTTTGACGAAGGGTTTGAATACCATATCGGGGTGATCAATATAGAGGACCTGGCCGCTGTTTATATCCCCTCCCTGTTAATACAGCCTTTTATTGAAAATGCAGTGAAACACGGACTGATGCATAAGCGGGGTACCAAACGGGTTGATATCAAGTTTGAACAAAAAGCGGATGCGCTGGGGGTAACCATCGAAGACAATGGCATTGGCCGGCAGCAGTCTATGGAGATCAACCAGCGAACAAAAAGTAAACCATCCAGTTTTGCTACGGAGGCTCTGAATGAACGGATGGACCTGTTCAACCGGCTCTACAAACGAAAGATCACCTACCAGATCGTTGATAAAAAGGACGAAAGAAACAACCCCACGGGAACCAAAATCGTATTGATCATCCCCGATTACAGTAACGATTCCCGGTCTTTATGAGAGAAACCTACAGGGTTATAGAAAAACCGGCAACTGCCGGAGAAATATTCATTTACATACCGCCTGCCAGAGTAACTTCGATCTCAAATGCAGCAGATCAGGGCTATTATTGTTGACGATGAACCGAATGCGAGAAGGGCATTGCGCGGATTGCTGGAAGAAAATTTCGGGCAGGTAGCCGTATTGGCGGAATGTAAAGACGTGCCGGAAGCGGTAAAAACGATTCACAAATTAAAACCGGACCTTGTTTTCCTGGATATAGAAATGCCCGGCTACAATGGTTTTGAACTGCTTGATTTCTTTGATGAGAACAGTATGCATTTCAAGATCATTTTTGTTACCGCCTACAGCGATTACTCATTACGCGCTTTCGAAATATCAGCCGTCGACTATATACTTAAGCCTGTGAGAGCCGAACACCTCGAACGGGCCCTAAAAAAGATCGTGCTGGATAAACCCGTTTCTGAAAGTATTCAATATAAGGTGCTGAAAGATAATTTTACCAATCACCTTGACAGGAAGATCGTCCTCCAAACGGCGGAAACGATCTTCGTGGTAAAAATGGATGATATCATTTATATGCAGGCTGATGGCAGCTATACGCGTTTTTATACCACCACACATGGCGTACTTACGATCACCAAAAAACTGATCGATTTCGAATATCTCGAAAACAGTGGCCCCTTCTTTAGAACACACAGGAGTTTTATTGTTAACCTTAATTACATCAAAAAGGTAGATAAGAAAGAATTCATCCTGATCATGCACAATGATGCAGAAGTATATCTTGCCCAGGATAAAAAGAACCTGTTGCTGGAGAAAATCATCAAATAGCGCGGATCTGATGATTTTTTTATGATTAGGATGAAAAAAAACGATCATACTAATCATAAAAAAATCTGCGGAATCAGCGATCCCATTCTACCTCTCCAAATCGGAAACTTTCCTGTAATTCATTATCAACCAGCAGTTCGCCTGTAAGGGCAACACCTTTGATGATACAAGGGAAAACAATCGTATCCTTCCTTAGCATAACCCGGGCTCCTTTTTTAAACAGCAGCTCATTATATCTCCTGAAAATCTCCCCAATACCCGATGTGATCCATTCCCGGTAGCGGATCTCCAGGCAGGCACAAAGCTCTTTGGCAAGCATAACGGGATCAAAATGTTTCCCCGTTAGCTGTTTGAGCGAAACAGGATTTTTTAACGATCCGGGAAAATCCACCTGGTTCACGTTGATGCCAATACCCACAATAGACCATAACCAATTATCACCCCTTATGATGTTTTCTATCAGGATACCCCCTGCCTTTCTGTCACGCCAGTAAAGATCATTTGGCCATTTTATAGTGGTTTCTTCAGGAGCATACACACTAAAAAAATCATAGCAGGCCAGTGAAACCACTAAACTAAGTTCGAATAACTGTGTTAAAGAAAGAGAGGAACAGTCTAAAACCGCTGATAAGGTAATATTCATGCCCGGTTCGGCAACCCAGTTCCTGCCCTGCCGGCCCTTTCCGGCTGTTTGTGAAAATGCGAAGAAGGTGGTTCCATGAGCAGCCATATTAGCCTGAACCTGCTCCATGGCATAAATGTTGGTGCTTTCAACCTCAGTTAATTCAATGAATGGCGTACCAATGGTACTTTTAGCAGGAAAGGGTGGCAAAGAATTACTATTTTTGACGAAGTTAGTACAGCGGGTCGCAGGATCAGGCAATACGAAAGGAAAAATTCCGGCCATTTCAGGCTTCGCCGGGAACAAAACATTACATCATTTAAAATTTTATAGTTTGTTGGAACCTCTTTCTGTTTTAAAGACCCGTGAAAAAAGCACGATCACAAGACTCAACCGCAATTCAAAGATCTTCAAATCGGTCATTAAAGCCATGCAGGACAAAAAAGCTGAGAATATCATCAGCCTTGACCTGAGAAAAATACCCGAAGCTTCCGCAGACTTCTTTATCGTATGTGAAGCCTCCAGTACAACCCAGGTGAGGGCCATTTGTGATGCTATAGAGGACCAGGTTAGAAAAGACTGTAATGAGGCGCCATATAAACATGAAGGTCGCCAGGCATTGCAGTGGGTGCTGATCGATTACGTGAATGTAGTGGCGCATGTAATGCACCCCGATGCGAGAAAGTTCTATAAACTCGAAGAAATGTGGAGCGACGCGGAATCACAAATGCACGACCTTTAGTTATTTAAAATATCAGGCACAGTTAAACGTTATTAATAGAAACCGTATTTATTACAGAGGTATTATCATATGTCACAGGAAAATAAGAACATAAAACCAGGAAGTAGTCAGGAGAAAGGCGATGCCCCACGTAAGGGACCAAAATTCAGTATCTATTGGATCTACGCGATCATCGCGATCGTTTTACTATCGGCCCAGTTCATGAAATTTGCCCCGGATCTTACCAAGACCACCGAGCAGGAGTTCAAACAGAATATGCTGGCCAAGGGCGATGTGGAAAAACTTGACCTGATCAAGAACAAAGACAGGGTAAGGGTATATATCAACCCCGATAGCCTTTCCAAAGAATTCTACGTAAAAAAATTCAAGACCATTCTTACCAAAGACAAAGTAAAGGGCGATCCCCTTTTCGAGTTCCAGGTAACGGATTGGAAAAGTTTTAAAGACGGGCTGGCAAAAGTATACCTGGATAACCACCTCACCGAAGTGCACGAAAACGTATTCGAGGATCCGGAATGGTTTGGCCCTGTGCTGAATGCCGTATTATCTGTACTTCTTATCATTGGCGTATGGGTATTGCTGATGCGTAAGATGGGTGGCCAGGGTGGCGCTGGCGGTCCCGGCGGGATCTTCAGTATCGGGAAATCCAAAGCAACTCTTTTTGACAAGGGGGCCAAAGTAAACATCACTTTTGCCGATGTAGCCGGCCTGGATGAGGCGAAAGTGGAAGTGATGGAGATCGTTGACTTTTTAAAGAATCCTAAAAAATATACAGCGCTGGGCGGTAAGATACCCAAGGGCGCACTGCTGATCGGCCCTCCGGGAACCGGTAAAACTCTGTTGGCAAAAGCAATGGCAGGAGAAGCACAGGTACCGTTCTTTAGCCTGAGTGGTAGCGACTTTGTAGAGATGTTTGTGGGTGTGGGCGCCAGCCGTGTGCGCGACCTGTTTAAACAGGCCCGCGAAAAAGCACCCTGTATCATCTTTATTGATGAGATAGATGCCATTGGCCGTGCCCGTGGACGGAACGCCATCATGAGCAATGACGAGAGAGAAAATACACTGAACCAGTTATTAGTTGAAATGGATGGTTTTGGCGGAGATACCGGTATCATTATCCTTGCAGCCACCAACCGCCCCGATGTACTGGATACGGCATTACTGCGCCCGGGACGTTTTGACCGCCAGATCTCAATCGATAAACCAGATGTAAAAGGAAGAGAGACGATCTTTAAAGTACACTTGATCCCTATTAAAATATCAGAGAACCTGGACCTGCATAAACTGGCCGAACAAACACCTGGCTTTGCAGGAGCAGATATCGCTAACGTTTGTAATGAAGCGGCGCTGATAGCAGCCAGGAAAGGAAAAGAATCCGTGGAAATGATCGATTTCCAGGATGCGATAGACCGGGTGATAGGCGGGCTCGAAAAAAAGAACAAGATCATCGCACCACACGAAAAATCCATTATCGCCTACCATGAAGCAGGTCATGCGGTTTGTGGCTGGTTCCTGGAACATGCATATCCATTATTGAAAGTGACCATTGTGCCACGCGGAACCGCCGCACTGGGTTATGCGCAGTATACGCCTACAGAACAATACCTGTACAATACCGACCAGTTAATGGATCAGATCTGTATGACATTGGGTGGCCGTGCAGCAGAACAGATCTTCTTCGGAAAAATATCTACCGGGGCAGCAAATGATCTCCAGCAGATAACCAAGATCGCTTACAGTATGGTAACGGCCTATGGAATGAACAATAAAGTAGGTAACGTAAGTTTTTATGATCCTACCCAGGAAAATACCTTTACCAAACCCTTCAGTGAAGAAACAGGAAAGATCATTGATGAAGAAGTGAGAGGGATTATTGAGGAAGCCTACCAGCGCACATTACAGTTGCTGACAGAAAAAAAGAGCCAGGTAGAAATATTGGCCAAAGAATTACTCGACAAAGAAGTGCTGCATAAAAGTGATGTGGAAACACTGATCGGCAAAAGACCTTTTGAAGAAAAGAAACTGGTGGAAATTGAGCCGGAGCAGAGTAATGGGCATGTAGTAGGAGAGAAAACATTTGAACCCGGCGCATCCAATAACGATGACTCTTCTATTATCGGTTAAAAATGGCAAATACATCAAGAGAAAATATTTTGCAAAAAATAAAGCAGGCACTGGCAAAACCAGTGCCTGTTCCCTTTCCTGCAAGTGAAGGAAATGACAGTGTATTTGAACCCTCTCAAAAAGAACTGGAAGTGGAATTCGCCGAAAAATTCACACATTTGCTGGGGCGCTTTTCTTTTTGCGTTGACGAAAAAGAACTGGTGGACCAATTGAACACGCTGATTGCGCAAAGAAAATGGACCAAATTGTATTGCCGCGAGAATGAACTAAGCACGCGTCTGTTTAATGCAGGCTTTACCACAGAATATGCAGATGATGTTGCCACTTGTGATGCCGCGATCACCGGTTGTGAAAAATTAATCGCCCGCACGGGCAGCATGGTATTAAGCAGTGCACAACAAAGCGGGAGAACCATAAGTGTATATGCACCCGTTCATATCTGTATCGCATACACGGATCAGCTTGTGTACGATATTTCAAACGGCCTGGAGCAGTTGCGTATGGCATACGGACAGAATTTCCCCTCCCTGGTAACATTGGCTACCGGCCCGAGCCGGACCGCGGATATTGAAAAAACGCTGGTAGTGGGTGTACACGGGCCAAAAGAAGTGTTTTGTTTTTTAATTGACAGGTAACGCTTAAATTGACGACAATGAGCACAGAGGCTAACGGGCAGTTATTTGTTTATGGAACGCTTAGAAGCGGTTTTCAGCACCCTGTATATGCCTATATCAGCCGGTATTTTACACTCGTGGGACAGGGGGAAGTAAAGGGCCGTTTATATGACCTGGGTAGTTACCCTGCCGCTGTACCGGTAACAGAGGATCATTTTATCATCGGAGAATTATACCGCATCAATCACCCTGATGAATTTGCGTGGGCGATTGCGCAGCTCGACGATTATGAAGGCGTGAACACAGAACCCGAAGAAGCAAAATTGTATAAAAGAGTACAGACAACCGTTTATCTTCCCGACCAAACCACCGATGCATGGGTATATTGGTATAACGGTGATGTTTCTCAAAGTCCCCCCATTGACAGCGGTGACATCTTACAATACCTACAGCAGAAAAACAAGCCCTGATGACGATCTCGCCGGATAAAAAAATATATTTTCTTACTGATTTTCATTTAGGCGCGCCCGATCATACCAGAAGCCTGGTAAGGGAAAAAAAGATCGTCGCATTCCTGGAGAGCATACGGCACAGCGCTGAACAGATCTTTATTCTCGGGGATATTTTTGATTTCTGGTACGAATACAAAAAAGTAGTTCCCAAAGGATATGTGCGCTTACTGGGTAAGCTGGCAGAGCTCAGCGATAGCGGTATTCCCATCCATGTATTTGTTGGCAATCACGATATGTGGATGAGCGGTTATTTTGAAGCCGAGTTGAATATCCCCGTTTACCATCACCCCAAGCCATTTGAATTGAACGGGAAACGTTTCCTAATAGGACATGGAGACGGGCTCGGCCCCGGGGACCATGGATATAAGTTCCTGAAAAAAATATTCCGTAACCCGTTCTGTAAGTGGTTGTTCGGACAACTGCACCCTAACTGGGGCATCGGGCTGGCAGACTATTTCAGCCGCAAGAGCCGCGAAAAAACAGGCAGCAGCGATCAGCATTTCCTGGGTGAAGAGAATGAATGGCTGATCATTTATTGTAAAGAGGTATTACAAAAAGAGCATTTTGATTATTTTCTTTTCGGCCACCGTCATTTCCCGATCGACTTCCGTTTAACGGATACCAGCAGGTATATTAACGTGGGCGACTGGATCCGTAATTTTTCTTACGCTGACTTTGACGGCGCCGACGTACAATTGCACAAATGGGAAGAATGATACCATTTGCTTATTAAATTTGCCCCATGTACAAGATCCTGCAACAGGAAATACTGGATAATACGGTCGAAAGTTATCTTTATGTAGCCGCAACCATCTTTATTGCACTCCTGGCCAAACGCCTTATTTCAAAATACCTGGCCAGGCTGTTATACAAACTGGTGGCAAAAGCCTCCAAAACCATCACGCGACAGTCTTTTCTTGATCTTGTATTACAACCGCTTGATGTGTTCCTTGTATTGCTGGTATCCATCATAGCGATGGATAAACTCAGATTTCCCGGCGCTTTTAATATAAAGATCTACCATATTACGATCCGTGAACTGACAGACTCGATGGCTGCGGGCATGCTTGTTCTCGCATTTATCTGGCTCTGCCTGCGGGTAATAGATTTTATTGCCATGATACTGGAAGAGAAGGCCAACCTTACCAAGGACCAGACAGATAACCAGCTGATCATTTTCTTTAAAGATTTTTTTAAAGTGATACTCGTGATCGTGGGCATATTGCTGGTGCTCCGCTTTTCTTTCAATAAACAGATCGGTAACCTGCTTACGGGGCTGAGCCTTGTGGGTGCAGCCGTTGCGCTGGCAACAAGGGAAAGCATGGAAAACCTGATCGCTTCTTTTATCATTTTTTTTGATAAACCCTTTATTACCGGTGACCTGGTAAAAGTGAATAATTTTACCGGCACCATCGAAAAGATCGGACTCAGAAGTACACGGATCCGCACGATTGAAAAAACGTATATATCTGTTCCCAATAAACAAATGGTAGATACTATTGTTGATAATATTTCCTTACGCACACAACGCAAAGTAGAGATCAGATTGGAGCTGGGCCTGGGCGCAACCGCAGAACAATTACGAGCATTATCACCGGCTATTGTATCGGTTCTCCGGAAACCGGGCATTGAAAAAACAAGTGTATACCTGATGGATACAGGCAGGAACGCACACATCACTGAGATTGATTATTTTACCACGATCGAACAAAGCATCGACGAATTCAATACGCTTCGCGAAGAAGTGAACCTGGGTATTATTGAATTACTGGAGAAGATGGGAATAGAATTGGCCGCAGCCAACACAGATGTGGTGGTGCGACAAAAAAACTAATTGATACTACTCTTCAGCTCAAGCAGGAAGGACCTGAATTTTGTTAAGGACTGAACCAATTGCGCTTGTGTATCGGCTTCCTTCTTATTATTTTTCAGGTAGTTCTTGGCCCCATCGATCGAAAACTTTCGTTGTCGCAGCAGGAAATAGATCAACTGGAGATTCTTGATATCTTCTACACGGAACAGGCGGTCGCCTTTTCTTGTTTTCCGGGGCTGTAAAATATCAAATTCATTTTCCCAGAAACGCAGCAGGGAAGTATTTACCTTGAACCAGCCGGCTACTTCACTAATGGAATAATATAATTTCTGTTGCAGGATATCCTCGTCCGGCACATCTATAAGATCCGCTTCAGAATCCATTTCACGGAAAGATTTTCTTCCGCGCTTGCCAGCTGTTTTAACAGGCGCCGGTTTTGTATTTTTTAGAGGGATAGATGGTTCGGCAACAGCAGCAACCGGTTCGGGTACTGGTATGGGTTCTGCCGGCACGGGTTTCTCGGAAGGCGCTTTCTTTTTCGGTTGCGCTGCCGGTTCAATGGGAAATCCAAAAAGGTCTAATTGCTCGAAACTTTTTTGCATCATTAAAAGTACTACAAGTATCTCCTGGAAATTGCCAA
Source organism: Bacteroidota bacterium (assembly GCA_025352905.1). Lineage (GTDB taxonomy): Bacteria > Bacteroidota > Bacteroidia > Chitinophagales > Chitinophagaceae > Sediminibacterium. The sequence continues at coordinate 13,847 of JANXRX010000169.1, forward strand.
TGCTGCGTTAAGTGGAAAAGATGTAAGTATCGCGGGCCGGTGGCATTTCTTAGCTATTGAGTACATTTGTACAAACACGGTTATGTATACGATAGATACCATTTGTATTTGCGGGGCAGGCACGATGGGCAGCGGCATTGCCCAGGTATCGGCGATGTGCGGCAAACAGGTGATCCAGTTTGATGTTAACCCTGAAATGCTTCGGAAAAGCCGGGAAAGTATTGACCACGGCCTGCAAATCCAGGTAAACAGGAACCGGATCAGCGCACCGGAAAAAAAGGAAGTCCTTGACCGGATCCGGTTTACTGCCGATAGTAAAGAATGTATTGCCGATCTTATTATAGAAGCCATCATCGAACAAAAAGAAGCAAAAACTAACCTGTTTAGAGAACTGGCCGCCCTTAACTCCCCCCAAACTATTTTTGCCACCAATACCTCTTCTATTTCAGTGAATGCGATTGCAGAACAGCTTCCCTATCCGGGAAGGCTGGTGGGTATGCATTTCTTTAACCCGGCCCCCGTGATGAAACTGGTAGAGATCGTAAAAGCCACGCAAACCGAAGATGCCGTAGTGGAAACCATCGCAGACCTATGCAAAGCGATGGGAAAAATCCCCGTGGTTTGTAAAGACGCCCCGGGGTTTATCGTGAACCGTGTTGCCCGCCCTTATTACCTGGAAGCGATGCAGTTGGTTTCATCCGGCCTGGCCACCATAGAAACAGTAGATGCCGTAATGGAATCCACCGGTTTTAAAATGGGCCCCTTTAAACTGATGGACCTGATCGGTCTCGATATCAATTACAGTGTAAGCGGTATCGTATGGGAAGCCTTGGGAAACCCCATCCGCCTCACCCCTTCCCCATTGCAAAAAAACAAAGTTGCCGCCGGCGAACTGGGAAAAAAGACCGGGAAAGGATTTTATACATACTGATCCTTCTTTCCCAATAACCCATGACCTATGATCCATCACCCATGAACTGCAACCCCATCCCCAAACATTCCATAACTTTCCTTCTCAACATCTTTTATGAAAAATACATTGATCCTTCTTGCCGCTGTCCTTTTCTTTGCAGGATGCAAGCTGAGTAATACCAATCAAACCATGGGCGACAATACAGAATTATCGGCCCTGCTGGATAAGTATTACGAAGAAAGACTGCAACTGTTTCCATTAGAAGCGACCCTCAATGGCGATAACCGGTATAACAACAAATTTTATATTGATTTTACGGATGGATACAGGAAAAAGCTAAAAGCGTTTTACAGCCGTTACCGCGATTATATCGCAAAATTCGACCGGGAGGCATTGAATGAGAACGATAAATTAAGTTTTGATGATTTCTCCCGGGAGATGAATATCAACATGGAGGGGCTTGGTTTCCATGATAATTATTTTCCACTGAATCAATTCGCAAGCGCACACCTGTTATTTGCACAGCTAGGCAGCGGCAGCGTGGTACAGCCTTTTAAAACGGTAAAGGATTATGATGACTGGTTACAACGCGTAGCCGTTTTTCCAGGCTATGCAGACAGCGTTATCGTCTATTTTAAAAAAGGAATGGCTGCAGGGTATGTTCTGCCCAAAACAGTAGTGGTAAAGATGATACCACAGATGCAATCGATGGTGGTAACCGATGCGGCAAAGAGTTTATTTTATGGGCCGGTTACCAACCTGCCGCAGGATTTTAGTGCGACAGATAAAAAAAGAATAACAGATGCATATGTAACTGCCATCAATACTCAGATCGTACCGGCTTTTAAAAGACTGGGTAATTTTTTACAGAATGAATACCTGCCTGCTGCAAGGGCCACCACGGGTATTGGCAGCATACCAGGCGGAGATCTGTATTACAGATACCTGATCCGCCAGCAAACCACCACCAGCAAAACACCGGATGAGATCTATGCTACCGGCCTGGCAGAAGTAAAACGGATACGTACAGAAATGGAGCAGATAAAAACAGGAACCGGGTTCACCGGCGACCTGAATGCTTTTTTTACGTACCTGAAAACAGACAAAAAATTTATGCCTTACAAAACACCCAGGGAAGTACTGGATGCGTTTGAGGCAATACATCAAAAAATGCAACCCAACCTGCAGAAGATGTTTGGACACACACCTAAAACCGGTTTCGAGATCCGCCAGACAGAGGCGTTCCGTGCAGAAAGCGCCAGTGCAGAATATAACCAGGGAAGCGCGGATGGTTCCCGTCCGGGTATTTTTTATATACCGATAACCGATGCTACAAAGTTTAATACGACCAGTGGTATGGAGAGCCTGTTCCTTCACGAAGCCATTCCGGGGCATCATTACCAGATCAGCCTGCAACAGGAAAATGAAAAGCTGCCCCGTTTCCGCCGTTTTGGCGGCAACAATGCCTATGCAGAAGGCTGGGCACTGTATTGCGAGAGCCTTGGAAAAGAACTGGGCCTCTACACGGATCCCTACCAGCATATGGGCGCACTTGGCGATGAGATACACCGCGCTATCCGTTTAGTGGTGGATGTGGGTATGCATTCAAAAGGGATGACAAGGGAAGAAGCCATTCAGTACATGATGAACAATGAACCGATCAGCGAAGAAGGTGCAACCGCCGAAATCGAAAGATATATGGTAATACCTGCACAGGCGCTTGGGTATAAAATCGGCGCCCTCAAGATCAGGGAACTGCGTAATAAATATACCGCTGATCTTGGCAACAATTTCAGGATAGCAGATTTCCACGATGAGATCCTCAAAGACGGAAACCTGCCACTGGATGTGTTGGAAAAGAAAATGGATGCCTGGGAAGCAAAACAACGTTAGTCGTTTTCATCATTTCCATGCGCTGTCAAACGCAGAGTATCCTCTCACGATAAAATTATGCCGGTTCTGGCGGTTGCTGACAAAATCGCCCTTTTTGGTATAAATAGCGATAGCGCCCGCTCCACCCGAAAGGCCGGATAATTGTGCGGGGGGCCGGAAAACTTTGATCATCGCTATTTCGGTCGGAGGAACAAAATTATATTCAGCTGCGTCTACCCTAAATTCATCAATATAGATATCAACGATTTCTTTCCGCCACTTGGCCACTTCTACACCATTCGCATCAGTCTCAATGCTCAACCCCGGTACCTTGCCCTGTAAGAAAGTTAGTATATTGGTATACCTAGACATATCATCGTTGTCTAAACCATCAAAAACGATTGCATCATTTCGTTTAAACAAACCGCTCGAGTACATCTCATCATACTGTTCGATCCTTTTTTTAAAATGCCCCACAACCGTTACGCCGGGCAGCGTAGATGGGTCAGTCAGATCAGCTGGCTGAAAAACATAGCTACCCGTATCATTTTTTTTACCAACTGCTGCGATATCGTCCCCAACTGTAATATAACGGGTGGCAGACAAAACGGGAGTAAATACGGAATCAAGCGGTGTTTCTATTTTTATCGAGAGATAATTATTCTTAACTTTTTTTGCCGGCGTAAAAAGAACAAAAGCAGAATCTTCGAATACCGTGCTTTTCAGCTTAAACACCCCATCTTCGTTCACGGTTGTCTTGTCAAAATAGGTACCCTTTTTATTCCTTAATATCATGATATAGTTGATCACCGGTTCTTTTTTATCATGATCCTTCACTTCGCCGCTCACTTTGAAAAAACCACGTTGTACCAGGAAATTAAAAGCATATCTCCCATCGGGGATGGTATTGCCAATGGCAAATGATCCCAGCACTTCTCCGTCAATGATGGGGTAACGGAATTTCCATCTTCGTTTTTTATCAAGATCCTCGACCCAGACATTCAGCGTGGCGGAAGTTAATTTGCTCTCCGAAAAATAAGGAAGAGAACACCTGAAATCAAGCGTATCACCGTACCTGACTGCTCTCTTTGAAAAAGTTACCTGGAGCGAATCGGCAGCCTGCGCCGTAAAACCTGCAAAAAGAAAAACAAAAAACAAGGGGAGACAACGCATAATGGGTGAAATTATCCTAAAATAGATAGTGTTAAGGGATATGAAAACTGATTTTAACATTATTTGATCAATGGCGGCCTACTTTTGCAGCCTATGCGCATCGCTGTAAACGCCATATTTCTGCAAAATAAGAACCTCGAAGGATTTGGTCATTATACAAACGAGATCTTCCGCCGCCTGGTGAATCTATACCCTGAACATACTTTTATATTCCTGTTTGACCGGCCATACGACGATAGGTTTATTTATGGCACAAATGTTATACCAATCGTTGTTTCCCCTCCTGCCCGGCACGCGTTATCGTTCAGATACTGGTATGATGTAAAAGCTCCGCTGGCGCTCCGGTCATTCAAACCCGATGTGTGGGTGCAGCCGTATGGTTTCTGTAGTCTTACTACCCGTATCCCCCAGGTAATGATCACGCATGATCTCGCTTTTGTGCATCACCCGGGGTTCCTCGCCTGGCATCACCGCTGGTTTTACCGGCAGTTCACGCAAAAGTTCCTGTTAAAAGCAACAAAGATCGTGACTGTTTCAAAGTATACACGGTCGGATATCATACAGCAGTATCCATCCATTGATCCCGGAAAAATTACCATTGTTCCGGGTGCGGCAAGAAGTCTTTTTCAGCCATTATCCTGGCAGGAAAAAGAAATGGTAAAAGCGGGGTTTGCGGATGGCAGGGAGTATTTTTTATTTACAGGAGGGATCCACCCGAGGAAGAACCTGATGAACCTTTTGAAAGCATTCTCGCTTTTTAAGAAATGGCAGCACAGCAATATGAAATTACTGGTTGCCGGAAGACTGGCCTGGCAGTATGAAGAACTGGTTAAAAAACTAAAGAGCTATAAATACCGGGAAGATGTGATCATGCCCGGTTATCTGCCCGAAGAACAACTGGCCAGGGTTACCGCCGCCGCTTATGCAGTTGTGTACCCGTCTTTTTTGGAAGGATTCGGTTTGCCCATCCTGGAAGCCATGCAGTGTGAAGTGCCCGTGATCACCAGTAATACATCCGCGATGCCCGAAACAGGAGCGGATGCCGCTTTATATGCCGATCCCACAGACCCGGATGCTATTGCCAAACAGATGCTGCAATTATATAAAGACGAGAACCTGCGATCAAAGCTTATTGAAGCAGGCAAACTAAGGGCAGCAACATTCAATTGGGATGATTCAGCGGACAGGCTGTGGCAGGCAATCTCTGCCAGCAGGAATTAGTAATTAGCAATTAATAATTAATAATTTTGAGCGCCGGATTCAATCTTAATACCCAATTATTAATTGTTAATTGCTAATTATTATTTGCTCATCATTAATTGCCCTTACATACTTTTGCCACATGCACACATCGAACATTTCCATCAATATCGAATTAGACGAAAACAAAATACCGCAGCAGATCAGCTGAAAGGCCTCCGACAGCACGGCAGATATGGCCCAGCTGGCTAAATCAATGATGATCGCTTTCTGGGACGGTGCTGATAAAAGTGCCTTACGTATAGACCTCTGGACCAAAGACATGATGGTAGATGAG
>JANXRX010000199.1 GCA_025352905.1 Bacteroidota bacterium
ACGCTTTGCCCGTAATTAAAGCAGAATACCCCATTGTCTTTCGGACTGATGATCCATAACTGGTTGTTATCATCCACGATCAACTGACCAACAGCATTTTCAAGAAAACTAAAAGGAATCGTAAAAGCCTTCCAGCTACCGTCTGCTTTTCTTACCTGCAAACTTTGTGCGGCGCCGTAATTGCTGATCCATAAATGATTGTTCTGATCAAATGCCAGGCCGCTTACCCGGTAACTCAGGGGATCACCGATGGCAGGTTGTAAAGTACTGTTGTTCTTCCGGTAGATGGTGGGGGTAGATCCATCGATAAAATTAACGAGCCCGCCGCCAAAACTCCCGGCCCAAACACTGCTGTTCACCGGGTCGATGGCGAGGGTGATAAAATCCAGCACAGAATCGAGTACCGGTGTATTATAATACCCGCGGTAATTCCAGGTATCATCCTGGTAACTGTACATGCCGTTGCGGTTATACTGGTAGTTCCAGGCGCTGTTCACACTTCCTGCAGCAGCATATAATATAGCGTTCTGAACAGCCATTTCGCCCGTTGCTGCACCGGGTGGTCCATTCGGAATCATGCGTTCAACGCCTGGTGTATACCTGGATAAACCGCCGAATTGATCGGCAACCCAAAGCGTACCGTTGTCGGTAATGGCAGAAAGGGGCAATGAAATGACTCCGCTTTGGGCGGTTGTTTTTTCAATACTTCCATTCGTATTGAATGATAACACCCTTGCATTGCCGGAAGCTGCGCGCTGACACACAAATAATTTATTTTCTGCAGCGGTAATATTCGTAATGGGCCATGCCGTGTCTGCATAAAACAGGCGCCAGGTGTTTCCGTTCCGGATAAAGAGTGAATCGTTCTTTTGCGCGATCAGCAGATTGTTGGTGAATAAGATATTTTTTGCGCTGCCGCCGGGCAATCCATTGGCGCCACCCAGGTTTTGCCAGTTTGCATAATTGGAAAGATTGGTATTGTTTGTTGCAATACTTTTTACCCCGTCGGGTGTAGCGGCATAAAAAAAAGAGCCATCACTAGTCAATGCATTAACCGTTACCTGTGCGCCATTATTGCCAATGATCCAGGTATCTTTGATCTCGTATTTAGCGAGATCGGCTACCACAATACCAAGTCCCGTACTGATATAGGCCAATCCATCTTTACAATAGACCTGGTAAATTGTTTTATTTCCTGCAATGCTGCTTCGCAGGATATCACCCATGTTTTTAACAGAACCCTGTGTGCTTAGGATATCCATATTGCTGTTGCTGTACGCAATAACCAATTGTTGGGTAGTGGCATCCCAGCCAATACATTGTACGCCAAGATCATTCAAACCGGTAACCTTGCTGTATCGCTCTATGGCGCCGGCGCTATTAACGGAAAAGAGATTGGTAGCTGTAGCGCAGTAAATCTTATCGCCTTTAAGAACCTGGAGGGTATTCTGGTAATTCAGGTGTTCTCTCCATTCGCCAACAGGTGGAATGGGATTCTGTGCAATAGCAGGAAGAGCAAGAAACAGGAGAATAAAAAAACAGCTACCGGTATATAAAAATTTCGACATTCGACATTCCGTGTTCGACATTTAATTTCCCCCTAAATCTTAACGATCCCGTTCTTGATCGCAAAGATCGCCAGCCCCACCCTTGTTTTTACATCGAGTTTCTTAAAAAGATTATCGCGGTAGGTATCGATCGTACGGGGGCTCAGGAACATTTCATCTGCAATTTCCTTATAGGTCTTCTCGGTGCATATAAATTTCAAAAAAGTTGTTTCGTTTTCCGTCAGGCTGCCCTTGGCCAGCGAATCGGCATCAAAAACCTCTTCATGGTTAATATAGTGCATCAGTTTATTGCTCACCAGTTCATTAATAAAATAGCCGCTGTCGCGCACGTTATCCAGCGCATCTTTAAAAACCTTTGGTTTACTATCTTTCAGGATATATCCCCTTGCGCCATTTTTGAGCATTCGTATAATAGCCGTATCGTTTTCCAGCATACTAAGTACCAGCACCTTTGTTTTAGACAGGTTGGCCTTGATCCAGCCGGATGTTTCATAGCCATCCATTACGGGCATCGTAATATCAAGCAGAACGATATCCGGGTTGTTTTTGGGATTGACCTTTTCAATAAATTGCTTGCCATTATTGGCTTCGAGTATCACTTCATAACCTTCAAACGAATTAATGATTGCGGCCAGCCCGGTCCTTAGTAATTCATGATCATCAATTAATGCTACGAAGGTCATATTTCGCTCAATTGGGGTTTGATATGTAAAGTTATGGTTGTTCCGGCACCAATTTCACTTTTTACCTCAACCGTTGCATCTATCAGTTTCGCCCGGTTAACGATATTCTGCAACCCTATACCGGTCCTTTCTTTTGTAAGGGCCGTGGTATCAAACCCAACTCCGTTATCTTTTATACAAAAAGTGGTGAGACTGGCATCACTGGTTATGTCTACCCGGATCTCATCAGCAGCGGCGTGTTTCAGGATATTATTCACGATTTCCTGAATCATACGGAACAGGATGATATCCATATTCTGGTCAAGAATATGAAAATCGTCTGAGGTGCGGAAAAATGTTTTATACCTGCCGGTTTTCTCAAGGGAAAGCAGCAGCTGCCGGGTAGACTCCACAATACCGATATCATGGATGCGGTTATTCTGTAAATTATGACTGAGGTCGCGAAGATCCCTGATGGCCTTACCCAGCAATTCATCGGTACTGTTAAGCTTGGATTCATCGGCTACCTGGCCAATGGTGTTGAGGTTCAGCCGAACCAGGCTCAGGATCTGCCCGATATTATCATGGATCTCCTGGCTGATATAGGCAAGCGCCTGTTCCTGTATCTCAAGTTGTGTTTGGAGAAGGGTTTGTTTGAAACGGTTTTTCATTTCTTCCTTCTCGGCCTTGTTCCTTCTTTGCCTGCGCAGGAAAACGAAAACGATAAGTAACACAAAACTGCCGATCAGTATAAAAAAAACCGACGCAACTACGATGGTGATGAGGATGTCTTCCTGTTGTTTGGGCATAAATAAAAGGCAACGCAGAACGAGCTGTATAAAATTACGTTTAAACTGTGATTGATAAACCCGTAAATTCTGATACCCTGCTCTTGCAGGTCGTTACTGCGTAAGTATTCAAATAACGCATTTATGATCACAGAGCCCAAATAAAAGATCAGCAGACCGCTTGCGATCCAGAAGAAAGGTTCCCTCCCTAATTGTACGTCTATGTTTTCCGGCAAAACAGATTCGTAAAAGTAACAACAGCAAAAAATAACGATAAAAAATGAACCAGATAAAAAGGTATAGGTATTAAATGTCTTATTCCAGCCCTGGCCAAGAAGCATATTCAGTACAACGGACAGGATAAAGACGGGTATAAAAAAAAGCACCATTTTCCTGAAAATAGCTCTCTCAAAATGCATATAAAAGAAAAAAGAATAAAAAAGAAATTCGCAGGTCGTAAAAACATTGAACAAGGCGTAGTTCGAGATAGCGTTTGATAAGCACCATCCTCCTATTAATTCAACAGTAACGGTTGTAAACAAAAAAGGAATAAAATACAATGGTATTTTATTCCTTTTTTGAACGTAAAAAAAAACCGATGCAAAAAAACTAATTACTTCAAAATAAAAATCAAAGAAAAATTGCATTGTTATGGATAGATTGTACCGTGATTTAGTGAATTAGGATCATCATCTGGTCCATCATTCAGTACAATATTACCAACTACACCTTTCTTCTTGTTATTTGTGGTAAAGAAAATCGTTGTACGTCCGATATAGCTTTTATCCGGGGCTGTTTTAGCATCATATACACCAAAGTTAACATATATCTCGTCCGCGTTATATTTAGACTGCATCGTGTTGAGGTAACTCGCCAGGTCTTTAATATTGAATTTAATGTATTCGGTTGCATTAGCACCCGCAGTTTTCAGGTAGGCGCTGCGTAAAGCATCTGCATCAGACTTGGTGATCAGGCCGGCAATGGAGGAGGAGCCGTTAAGTGCTACAACGTTACTTTCAGTAGCAGCAGCGGCGGTAGCATTTGAAGCCTCTTCTTTTTTGCAGGCTGCAAACAGTAAGGTTACGAGGGTAGCGCAAATTATCATACTACCTAAAAAGGATTTTTTTTTCATAGTAATTAGTTTAGAATGAACCGTTCAATCAATATCAATTTTATGGAAGCAAGTTAGTGTTTAACAAATTTTATTGTTTAGCCATTTTGTAGTTCTGCTACTACAACATGATTAAATAACTGATTTTAAATATGTTATACATAATCTAAAATAAAAAAACGGTGATTTACCCCGACAAATTACGGTGAAAACACCGGTACCACAATAGATATTTAACCGGTTGTGAATGTAGAATTAACCGTTATTGCCTGCGGCTAAAGGTTATTTTCCCGCAGACCATTCTCTAAGTTAGTTAGACGAGATATAGTTTCCAATGGTTGCCCGGTTCACCCACCAGATCACGGTAACTACCAGGAACGCAGTTAGAAAAGTATATACCGAGGGCAGGGCAGGGATAAAAATATTTTGATTTTTTAATATATTATGTATTGTGAACTGGAGTATGGTGATAATAACCAGGGCTACTATTATGATAACCAGGTTCACCGGAAAGAACTGACGCATTAAAAATTTCCGTAATTGTTTCGGGGATGCACCCAGTGTAATCAACAGCATTATTTCTTCTTTGCTGGAAGCGATGGTGAGCTGTATAAATAAGGTAAAGACCAATAAAGCAAACACCAGCATAACCGCCCCTGATAACCAGGAAATATTTACAACAATATCCACCACCTGGCGGTAGCGGCTGAAACGTGTTTTTTCGGTATCGGTTACCAACTGTTTTGACTGCAGGTATTTGGCCAGTTCGGGATTTCCCGGATCCTTTGTTTTGATGATCACCCTCGAAGGTTTTGCATCCTGGTTCTTGCCAAAGTGGGTATTGCCCCAACGCATAAACTCCTCCGGCACCAATAATGAAGAAACCCTGTCGCTGAACCCCACCACACGGCCATTGAAACTGATGATCCCACCGGGCCCATATACGTTCACTTTAAATACGATCATTTTTACCACCGAATGGGTAAGCTGGGGCAGATTTTGCGAAAACGAAAACTGGAAATTATAAAAATCAAGAAACATGTTTGGCGCTATAATAGGCACAAAAGCATCCGTCTCCGTCCATTTCCAGTCTTTACTGGTCACATCAATAAAATCATCAGGTACACTTTCAAAAGCGATATCGGTAAAAAAAGGAAACCGGTCGCTATTACTCTGTATCGAAGCCTTGAACCTGCTGGGTGTTAATGTTCCAACCGATTCCACAAAAGGCTGTTTTTTGAGATCATTGATGTCACTGTCTGCTAAAGTAGTGGCGCCGATGGTTTGATCTGTCAATGCCCTGTTCAGCACTAAAAAATTGGCAATACTGTCCTGGTTGGATTTGCTGAGCAGCAATTCATTATAGTCTGCCTGTATCTGAACCGCGGCCAGTATCAGTAACATGGCTACAGACAAACCCAATAACGCCATGACAAATCTTTTACGACCGGTACCATTGCGAATGAGTTTTTTCAGCAGTTGATTCAATCCATTCATCGTAAAATAATAAGGTTACAGGTTCAGTTCTTTTGTGTAGGTAAAATGGCTATCGTGCTCAAGATCGGTGATCACCAGCCCGGCGCCTCTTTTCGCACATTCACGGTGGATCAGACTGGCAGCTTTGGAAATATTGTCATTATCCAGGTGACTGAAAGGCTCATCCATGATCAGCCAGCTGAACGGTTGTATCAGCGCCCTGATAATAGCCACCCGCTGCTGCTCACCATAGCTGCAAACACCGGCTCTTTGTTCCAGGATATGTGTAATACCCAGTTCGGCAGCCATGGTATCGATCATTTCTTTGGGATAATAAGGTTCCTGCAAAACTCTTTTCAGTTCAATATTCTCTCTTGCAGTAAGATTGGCAAATAGCCGGAGGTCCTGGAAAATAACACTGATCTTTTGCTGGCGGACCGCTGCCAGTTCATCACCCTTAAGTTTACGGACGGGGGTATCATCAAACAGCACCGTTCCCTCATAATCATTACGCAGTTGATAGATCGTATGCACAAGGGTTGTTTTGCCCGTACCGCTCGGCGCCTTGATCTTGATATATTCTCCGGGTAGAAAGCTGGTATCTGTGTTCCAGATACCGGAGCTTCTTTGCAGAAACCGTTCTTTCAGGGGTATGGGCACTAAATGCCTGAATGTAATGGTCATTAGTTGGTGCGTATGATCGCAGGTACGCCTGCCGGGAACAGTTTTTCTTCCGATTCCCTTTCTTTTCTTGAACGAGCCAGCATGTCTGACGCAATATCACTCATCAGCCCTGTTAAAGTAACCAGGCTGTTTTGTTTTTCATCCTGCATTCTCAATTCAAAGAGAGTTTTCAGCGATTTGCCATCGAAATTATCAGAAGTAGCGATCATGTCCTTAAAAGTGGCTTTGGCCATTTGCAGGGAATGATGGTAACCGGCAGAAGAATCTTTGGTAAAGCCATTGAGCGTAGCGGCGATATCAATATAAAAGACAGTCGCCTTTCCTTTAAACTTCGCAAGCGCCTCTTTGTTGATGGTGGCTTTGGCTGTATTGGCAATGTATTGCGAATAGGTAAGCGAATCGCTGGCAATGATGAGATTCTTTTCATCGGCTATAATAAATAATCCTATCATGGAAGCGAGGCCACCGGCTTTATAGGTTGTTCCCTGCTTTACCACAATGCCCTGTTGCGCGGCCTTGTCCATGATCTTTGCAAAGCTGGCTTTATCACCAATAGGCGCACAAAAGATCATTTTACCAAAAGGCTTATTTTTCA
>JANXRX010000104.1 GCA_025352905.1 Bacteroidota bacterium
TATACCAGCTGGCTTATATGACCGGCGCATTCCAGTTCTATGCATTAAAGAAAGAAGTGGTTGATAAAGGCAAAATGACCTATAAGCAATTTCATGATGCCATACTGAAAGAAAATAATATGCCAGTTGAAATGGTAAGGGCCATTATTACCAACCAGCCTTTGAAAAGGGATTTTGTTACCACATGGAGATTTTATGATAAATAGGGGAAGGGGGATCAGGCTATTTTGACCACTTTGCCGGGATAGCGCTCGGCAAAATTGCGTATCATGGAACGCAGGACCTCGTTCTCGGGGTATTCAACCAGTTTGGATTTGATGCTTTCCAATGTGGTCGTGTCTATTTCGCCGGCTACATGACCCATGCCATAAAATTTTCCTTCCTCTACCAATACACAGCCTTCGCTATCGCGTATCAGGAAGGTTTGTTTTTGTGCCTCAATCCAGCTGAGCGCTTTTTGTACCGATGTATTGTAAGCAATCGTATCGGGCAGTTTTGCCGGGGAACTATTGTCGAGGAAGCAAAGCACGGGATCTAATTCAAAGTCCTTAACCAATTTCCATAATAAACGATGTGCATCCGCCATCAGTGAAAAGCTGGCTACCGGCGCCGAATACTTTTGTTTTTTGTCGATGGCCAGCCGCAGGTATCCCCTGCTGTCTTCGAACAGGTAAATACCCCATAACTGTTCGTACCGTTTCTGGCTCTTGTTATAAATGGGCCATAATCTTTTGATCTCTACACTTTCAAATAAACAGGCAATAAACTCCGTGGGGCATACCGTGTGACTGATCGAGTGGATACTTCTTAAAAAATCCTGCCGTTTTTTCGACGTATCCAGGCCCGTAAAATGGCTTACCACTCTTTTATGCAGGTTCTTTGCCTTGCCCACATAGATCACTTTGCCTTTATGATCGTGGAAGTAATATACCCCGGGGTTCTGCGGCAGGTGTTTTATCTGTTCCTCTGCAAGGTTGGGAGGCAGCAACTGATTCTTGTTCTCCCGCTTCAGCATTTCATTGATCACCGTCAACCCATTCTTCTCCAGGGCCAATGCGAGCACTTTTGAAGTGGCAAAGGCATCGCCCCCTGCACGGTGACGGTTTTCGATAACGATGCCAAGCTCACGGCAAAGATTTCCCAACCCGTATTTCCGGAAACCAGGAAACACTTTGCGGCTAAGACGTATCGTGCACAATTTGGGTGTTTGCAGGTTAAATCCTGCCATTTGGAGATGATGCTTGACAAAAGAATAATCAAAATTTACATTATGGGCTACGAATACCCTGTCTTTCAGCAGGTTGTAGATATTCGGCGCCACCTCTTCAAATGAGGGAGCAACGGCCACCATAGCATCTGAAATACCAGTCATATTAGCGATAAAAGGGGGAATGAGCTGGTGGGGATTAACCAGGGTTTCGTAGCTCCCCTCTACCCCATTGGCGTCATACAATACGATCGCGATCTCGGTGATCCCGTGTTGCTGCGGAAAACCGCCGGTGGTCTCAATATCAACAATTGCAAATCGCATGTGCGTAAAATATCGCTTGCAAATTCGTCAAATAAAGCGTATTTTAACCTTAATATTAAGATAATTTGCCAGGCATTGCTAACCTTTAGGCTATCCCGTTTCAAAGGCTTTCTTCCTATCCTGAAATAAAACAGCGGTTCCTGTAATAAAAAAGCAGGCTTAACGACTGATTCGGCGATATTGTAACAAAAACCATTTAGGTACGTTAAGTATTATTAACAATGATTAACCCCGGTCTTGCCGCCGGATGCTTAATTTTGACACTGAAACCAAGCTAACATGAAACCTGTTATTGTCTTACTCCTGATTATGACCCTGCTCGTCTCCTGCAGCAGTCATACCCGGCAAGTTGCCCAAACGGTCTGTGACAAGGTTTCCGTCTGTTGCAAATCCATCGGAAGTGTCAGGAACCAGGTCAGCAATTGTAAAGCGTTGGAAAAAGACGAGGATGTGATCCTCAATGAAGCAGACGCGCTGAGCATATTTGAAGAAACCGGGAAGATTCTCACCTGGTAACCGACCATCCCCAATGCCCTCACAGGGCTTTTCCTTACTTTTGCACTCTTTTAAGTTGTAAACAGGCACTGTCCGGCTATCCTGTATGGACCTTGTACCCGTTGACACGTTAAGTTGATAGAAATGGAACTAACTAAGAATTACATCCCCAATGAAGTAGAGGCCAAATGGTATGCACATTGGCTGGAACAGGGATATTTTACAAGCAAACCCGATGAACGGGAGCCTTATACAGTTGTAATACCCCCACCTAATGTTACGGGCGTATTGCATATGGGTCACTGCCTGAACAATTCCATACAGGATATATTGATCAGGCGCGCACGTATGCAAGGTAAAAATGCCTGCTGGGTACCGGGAACGGATCATGCATCTATCGCCACAGAAGCCAAGGTAGTGGCCATGCTAAGGGAAAGAGGTATTACCAAATCATCTTTAACAAGAGATGAATTTTTAGGCTATGCCTGGGAATGGAAAGAAAAATATGGCGGCATTATCCTGCAGCAATTAAAAAAAATGGGGTGCAGTCTTGACTGGGACCGCACGTCCTTTACAATGGATCCGGACTATTACCAATCGGTGATCAGGGTATTCATTGATCTCTACGGCAAAGGAATGATCTATCGCGGCAAACGCATGATCAATTGGGATGTAAAAGCAAAGACAGCTTTAAGTGATGAGGAAGTGATCTATAAAGAAGTTCAGAGCAAACTGTATTATGTGCGTTATGAACTGGCGGATGAAGAAGGGGATATTGTTATTGCAACAGTGCGGCCAGAAACCATTCTCGGCGATTCTGCCATTTGTGTAAACCCTGCTGATGAAAGATATAAACACCTGCATGGAAAATATGCCATTGTACCACTGATCAACCGCCGCATTCCCATTATTGCAGATGACTATGTAACCCTTGATTTTGGAACCGGCGCTTTAAAAGTAACGCCTGCGCATGATATGAATGATTACCAGCTGGGACAAAAATACCAGTTAGAGATCATTGATACCATGAACGATGATGGTACCATGAGTGAAGCGGCGCAACTGTTTGTTGGCGAGGATCGTTTAGACGTAAGAAAAAAGATCGTTCCACAATTAGAAGCATCTGGGCACCTTGTAAAGGTGGAAGAATATACCAACCAGGTAGGTTTTAGTGAACGCACGGATGCGATGGTAGAACCCCGTTTGAGCTTACAATGGTGGGTAAGCATGAAAGAAATTGCAGAGCCCGCATTGAAAGCCGTGATGGATGATGAGATCCATTTTCATCCTGCCAAATTCAAAAATTTGTACCGGCACTGGATGGAAAATATCAAGGACTGGTGCATCAGCCGACAATTATGGTGGGGGCACCGGATACCTGCCTACTATGCGCCGGATGGAAGTTTTGCAGTGGCGTCAACAAAAGAAGAAGCTTTTGAACAATTAAAAATTAATCATCCGCAGTTAACTATTGAAGAGATAAAGCAGGATGATGATTGTCTTGATACCTGGTTCTCCAGTTGGTTATGGCCATTCGAGGTTTTTAAAGGATTGGCCGAACCGGGTAATGCGGAAGTAAACTATTATTATCCAACCAATACATTGGTAACAGCGCCTGAGATCATTTTTTTCTGGGTGGCAAGAATGATCATGGCGGGTTTTGAGTTTATGGATGAAAAGCCTTTCGCCGATGTTTATTTTACCGGGATCGTAAGGGATAAACTGGGCAGGAAAATGAGCAAGAGTCTCGGCAACTCACCCGATCTGCTTGCTTTGATAGACCTGTATGGCGCTGATGCTGTCCGTTTTGGTATCATGATCGCTTCACCGGCGGGGAACGATATCCTGTTTGATGAATCGGCCCTGGAGCAGGGAAGAAATTTCAATAATAAACTATGGAACGCGCTGAAGCTGCTCAAAATGTGGGAGGCACGTTCAAAACGAGAGACGTCAGACGTCAATCCTGAGCTGAACCTTACGCACCCCTCACCCCACACGCCTCAGGATTTCGCTTCTGCGTGGTTTCGCCAGCGGCTTAACAAAGTGAAGGCAGAAGTAGATGAAATGATGAGACAGTTCAGGCTGAATGAGGCGTTAAAGACGATCTATTCATTGATCTGGGATGATTTCTGCAGCTGGTACCTTGAATGGATCAAGCCCGGTTTTGAACAGCCCATCGATGCGGTTGTGTATGCACAGACCGTTGCTTATTTTGAAGAGCTCATGGAACTTTTACATCCTTTTATGCCGTTTATCACGGAAGAGATCTATCATTTATTGGCGGAACAGGCCGATGATCTTTGCATAAAACAACAGCAGCCGCTGGCTAATGCTGACCCGGCTATACTGGAGGCGGGTGAACTGTTAAAGCAGGTGATATCGGCCCTCCGCGATGCAAGGAACAAGAACCAGGTAAAACCAAAGGACCCGATCAAACTACATATCCAGACAACGGATACTGCGAACTACCGGGCAATAGAAAATATATTGGGTAAACAGGTAAATGCGGAGTTGATCGCGTATACAGAGACCACAGTTCCAGGTACGATCGTGGTGGCTGTGGAAAAAGACAGGTTTTTTCTCGAAACCGGGCAGCAATTAAACAGTGAAACGCTACAGGCTGAATTGCTAAAGGATCTCGACTATCAGCAAAAATTTCTTCAAAGTGTACAAAAAAAACTCAGCAATGAACGGTTTGTACAAAATGCAAAAGAAGAAGTGATCGCCCTGGAAAGAAAGAAACAGGCAGATGCGGGGGCGAGGATAGAAACGATAAAAGAGAGTCTTAGAAACCTTGGGTAAATAATATCCATATTTGAAAAAGAGACGGCTGTACGTATATTAAAATATCATAAAAATCATTTATTTATAATTCTTTTCCCGACATTCGGTAAAATTTTTACCAAATCCCCCCGGTTTGATAAAAAGAACTTATGAGACCAAAAAAGGGATTGATTATCGCCGTGCTATTGGCGATAGGTTTTTGTACACAAGGAAACGCTCAATGGCAGGGTGAAGTAAACCTGCTCCGTTCTTTTAACAGCAGGTATCCAACCAATAGCTATCTTAAACTCTTTACTGCATCCGCCTACCCTGTTTCCATTGCCGTTCCGTTTAGTATACTGGCTATTTCCCTGATTAATGACAGTAAAAAAGACGAATTGAATGCGTACGAAATGGGCGCCAGTATTGCTATATCCGCCGCGATCACAGAGGGTCTTAAGATAATCGTAAACCGGCAGCGCCCCTATGAAAAATATGGCGATATCTATCCCGATGTAATAGAAAACGGACAATCGTTTCCATCGGGGCATACTTCCATTGCTTTTTCAACAGCCGCTTCCCTTACTATCTTTTATAAAAAATGGTATGTGGCTATTCCCGCGTATACATGGGCAGCAAGTGTGGGTTATTCGAGGATGTATCTTGGTCAGCATTATCCTTCCGATGTATTAGCCGGGGCGATAGTTGGTGTAGGAAGCGCTTATGCGGCTCATTGGCTGAATAAAAAATTGTTCCATAAAAAGTGAACTAATAAACCAACACATGCGTCTGTTTTATCACACCCATTACAAACACACTCTGTACATGGCCGATATTTTCCGCCTGGCTTAGTTTGTTAACATGGAAATCATAATAGGCATCCATACTTTCTGCCACTACCTTCAACATAAAATCGAATTCGCCGGAAATATTATAACATTCGATCACTTCATGCAGCTCATGAATACTTTTGATGAACCTGGCGCCCGCATTCTTATTATGCTGTTTCAGCGAAACATAACAGATCACCATCAACCCTTTCCTGACTTTTGAATGATCCAGTAAAGTGGCATATTGCC
>JANXRX010000253.1 GCA_025352905.1 Bacteroidota bacterium
CAAAAGATGGGTATTGGTATCGCCGCAAGGGTCTGCTGAATGTTGTATCCTACTGGCTAAAGCTGCTAACGAAGCGCAGGAAAGTAGAATAGGCAATCAGACCGGCGGACGTGTTTTTCTATTTTTATATACCGATGATTTCTGGCGTGATTATCATGCAATGACCGCTAAACAGGTAAAATTTATCCGTCTTCCAAAGGAAGAAATCTATGGCACGGTCGCTGTTTTCGAGGACCTCTATGGTAATTTGTGGGATCTTCTCCAGCGGAAAATTTAGCCTTGGAAAAATACCCCGGACGGGGCCACCGCTATATAGAATAAAGCATTAATAAAATACACATTGCCCTGGAAGGGCTACCCCTAACCTGATTGTACCTAATAATGTTCGTAATTGCCTGAGGTAGCCCTTCTAGGGCAATATATTAATTTGAATTTGTTTTTCTATAAAGCGGTAGCCCCTCCGGGGCATATATTATATTAATGCGAATTTGTTTTATCACATCCGGGCAACCGTTTACCGCCGGAACAAATTTTTGATTAAGGTGGACATGTGTTTTTGGGCCGACAAGCCATTTACAGGTAGCTGAGCCACCAATGATCATGTGTTGCTTTGTAGTTGCTGTACCATTTACAGAGTGGGTACAGGAACACAATCAGGCCCATCCAGATAAGGTATACCGCCCATAGCGGGTAACCAAAATCGGCGGGTCTGAACCACATCATACCGGTTTTAGATGCCTCCGCAAAGGAATGGCCGCCGGTGATAAAAATGACCGCACAGATAAAATGGATCAGGAAAAAATGCAGGAGATAATAGAACATCGGCACACGTCCATAGAGCACCACGATCTTTGTCCACGCTGCCCGGGCATTTTCAAGTAAAGACAGGACGATCAAACCTGGCCCGATCGTCATACAGAGATAGAGCAGCGAAGGCGGGTATTTTGTTACGTTAAAAAAAGACAGCGTTGTGTATACCGCATTTCTTTGCGTATGCCAGGGTAAAAGGTCGCCATATACATTGATCAACCGGATCACAACAAAAGCAAGTGTTACCAGCAGGCCGGTTTGCAAGAGGTATTTTTTACGTTTGGCACTGTCCATTGTTTTTACAAACCAGGAACCCAGGCAATATCCCAATAACATCACACCCGGCCATGGCAGTAATGGATAAAATACGAGGATAATATGGTCTTTGCCAAATGGTGTAATATGCTGCTGGTGAAGAAAGCCCCATAACAAACTACCCTTCATGATATCGGGGGCGTTATAGTGGTCGAGAAGATTATGCCCTGCAACCAATACCAGCCCGATCACGAAAAGTACCCGTAAGGGCAGATAAATAAGTGCAGACAGTAGCACCATTGAACAGCCGGTTACCCAGATCACCTGCAGGCCGATGGTTTGGTAGAAAGGATCGAAGCTGAAGAAAAAATTAAAGATCACAATGTCCACGAGCATCAGGAACACGCCTCTTTTGAGTAAAAAAATGGAAAGCTCCTTTTTAGTTCTTCTCTGCCCCGTTAAAAAAGCGGCTGTGCCAGCAAGGAAAACGAAATTGGGCGCACAGTAATGCGTGATCCAGCGGGTAAAGAAAAGAATGGGCGTAGTAGTGGCCATATTCGTTGGATCGCCCGTCATGGCCTGGATATGAAAATAATCCCGCACATGATCCAGCGCCATAATGATCATTATGATACCCCGGAATATATCAATAGAATCAATTCGCTTTTTAGGAGCGGCCAGTGTTTGGTTCATAACAATTAGTTAACCCTAAAATAGGCATTTTTTTGGTTCGCTATTTACCGAGATATCCTTTCACTTTCGCATACAGTTCTGCACTTAATGGCACAACCGGTAAACGGAAATGGTTATCCAGTAATCCCTGCTCAGCCATAAAGGCTTTAACGCCTGCCGGGTTGTTTTCAAGGAACATGAGATCGTATGCATCCAGCAGCGTATCGTTGATCTTTTTAGCGCCCGGGAAATCATTTTGCAAACTCAAACGGATCATATCCGAGAATTCTTTGGGAAAGGCATTTGCGGCCACGCTGATCACGCCATCCATTCCGCAAGCTACCTGCGCCATGGCCAATGCATCGTCTCCGCTGACCACCAAAAAGTCTTCGGGCCTGTCGCGCAGTATCATGGCACACTGTGCCATATCACCGCTGGCCTCTTTCATACCGGCTATATTAGCCAGTTCCGCCAGCCTGAGTGTGGTGGCTGCCGTCATATTCCTGCCGGTGCGACCCGGAACATTATATAATAGAATGGGTTTGGGCGATTCTTCTGCCAGTACTTTATAGTGCTGGTAAATACCTTCCTGCGAGGGTTTGTTATAATTGGGCGAAGCGCTCAGCACAGCCACTGCTTTATCCAGCGGAAAACTATGCAGGTCTTTTACCAGTTCGGCCGTATTATAACCGCCAATACCCACTACTACCGGTACTCGGCCGGCAACTTTATCGAAAGTATAATTAATGATGTCGATCTTCTCCTGCTTATCCAAAGTAGGCGTTTCACCGGTAGTGCCCAGTGTTACCAGATACTCCACCCCACCGCCGATGATCGCATCAAGCAGTTTACCAAGTGAATTAAAATCTACTTTTGAATCGGGCGTAAATGGTGTTACAAGCGCAACACCGGTGCCCCGCAGTTGTTTTCTTAACGACATTGTTGGTTTATTGGTTTAGTTGTTTATTAGTATTACGGTGTGTTGATTTTGCTCTTGCTTTTACTTACCACTTACCGCTTCTTCCTCTTCCCAGAATCCCATCTTTCCATACTTCTCAATTCTATCATTAATGCGTTGTGTGGGTTCTTTCTTTTCAATTTCTTTCAGGGTCCTGGTGATGTATGATTTGAGGATATCAGCAGCGGCCGTATAATCCCAATGAGCGCCACCAACGGGTTCATGAACAATCTCATCTACCAGGCCAAAGCCTTTCATGTCTTTGGCGGTAAGACGCAACTGTTCTGCGGCGGTTTCTTTTTTGTCCCAGCTGCGCCATAGGATAGAACTGCAGCTTTCGGGCGAGATCACGGTGTACCAGGTGTTTTCCATCATCAGCACCCTATCGCCTACGCCAATACCCAAAGCCCCACCGCTGGCGCCTTCGCCAATGATCACAATGAGCACCGGTACTTTCAGCCGGATCATTTCATAGATATTACGCGCAATTGCTTCCCCCTGCCCTCTTTCTTCCGCTTCCAGGCCGGGATAGGCGCCCGGGGTATCTATCAGGCATACAATGGGTTTATTAAATTTTTCAGCGAGTTTCATTAATCGCAGGGCCTTCCTGTAACCCTCCGGATTGGCCATACCAAAATTACGCAGTTGCCTGGCCTTGGTATTACTCCCTTTCTGTTGGCCTATCATCATCACCGTTTCCCCGTCTATCTGTGCAAAACCCCCTACCATCGCTTTATCGTCTTTGAAATTCCTGTCGCCATGCAGTTCTACAAAATTGGTGCACATTTTTTCAATATACTTCAGCGTATAGGGCCTGTCGGGGTGCCTGCTTAACTGCACTCTTTGCCAGGGTGTAAGGTGTTCGGTGATCTCTTTTCTTTTCTCCAGTACAGCGGCTTCCAGTTGTTCCAGTGTAGCTGTATAATCGATCTTGGGATTCTTTTCGGCCAGCTTGTTGGTATCGTCTATCTGCTCGTATATATCCTTGATGGGTTTCTCAAAATCAAGGAATTGTCTATGTGGGTATAGTGGCATATGATAGCGTTAAGTAGGTAAAAATACGGGTTGCAGGTTTTTTAGGAAAAGATTTGTTTAAAAAAGGGGTTTCCCCTTATCTTTGCCGTCCTTAAAAAGGCCTTTTAGACCTATTTTGAGGGAATGGATCGGTAGTTCAGTTGGTTAGAATGCCGCCGTGACAGGGCGGCATTCTAACCAACTGAACTACCGATCCATTCC
>JANXRX010000258.1 GCA_025352905.1 Bacteroidota bacterium
GCGATGTTACACGCTTGCGGCAAATTATTTTGAACTTGCTTTCGAACGCGATTAAGTTTACGGAGAAGGGCGAAGTCATCTTGGAAGTGAAGACCGATGGAAAAGATGTCGATCATTCTTCAGCCGTGAATCTGCACTTCAGTGTGAAAGATTCCGGTTTGGGTATTCCAGCCGATCGGATGAACCGGCTGTTCCATTCTTTTTCGCCCGGGGTAATTTTTGCCGCAAGGCCATTGGGCCACTGGATATTGCTAAAGACAGATGGATTCTGTACATAATAATGATATACAAAACTGCCGAGGGTATTTTTAAAATACATTTTCATCAGGCCCGCAGGTATATGTGAGGTATCATACGGTACAAAAATATCGGGTGTAATGCCACCGCCGCCATATACAATTCTTCCTCCCGGGGTTTTATAAGCCTTGCCTTTGGGCTTTGCAGTATCGCCTTTTACCACTTCGCCATTGTGAAATCTTGCCGCCAGTTCTTCTTCGTATTGCTCTTTTCCTTTGGTATAGGGTTTCTGAATATTGCGTCCCAAAGGAGAATAATACCTGGCAATGGTTAACCGGACGGCGCTGCCATCGGTTAGCTGAAACTGTTGCTGCACAAGCCCTTTGCCAAATGAACGCCTGCCGATAATGGTTGCCCTGTCCCAATCCTGGAGGGCGCCTGCCAGCACTTCACTTGCAGAAGCCGAGGTCTCATCCAGTAAAACTTCCAGTTTCCCTTTTTCAAATATGCCCTCTCGCCTTGTATGATACTCGGTCCTGGGCGAGTGCCCGCCTTCGGTATACACGATCAGTTTATCATCGCTCAGAAATTCATCCGCGATGTCCACCGCCTCTTTCAACAATCCGCCCCCATTACCCCTGAGATCGAGGATCAATTGTTCC
Source organism: Bacteroidota bacterium (assembly GCA_025352905.1). Lineage (GTDB taxonomy): Bacteria > Bacteroidota > Bacteroidia > Chitinophagales > Chitinophagaceae > Sediminibacterium. The sequence continues at coordinate 900 of JANXRX010000258.1, forward strand.
ATCCCCTGTTTCTGCAGTTTTTCCATACTCTGCATAAATTCTTCATAAGTACGATCCGCGAATTTGTTGATGCGCAGGTAACCCGTTTTAGGGGCAATGATATAGGCGGCATCAATGGAAGATACCGGTATCACCCCCCGGGTGATCAATACATCCTTTAATGAATCACCCCGTTTCAGCTGTATTCTCACCTCGGTATTTCTTTCCCCGCGCAATTGTTTACGGATCTCATCCGCAGTGGCATGCCTGCCGGCAATCGTAACACTGTCGTTTACTTTAATGAATTTATCCCCTACCTGTAACCCGGCTTTTTCAGACGGACCATCCTTTATCACATTTATTACATTCACTGTGTCGTTGTATAACTGGAACTCAACCCCAATTCCCTGGAAATTGCCCATGAGCTCTTCATTCACTTCTTTAAGGCGGTCGGCGGGTATATAAACAGAATGGGGATCGAGATGGGCCAGTAATTCGCTGGCTGCTAACTGGTTAATACTATCGGCAGAAATCCTGTCTACATATTTACCGTTGATCAGCTCCACCAGTTCCTGCAATGAGTTTCGCCTTGAAAGGTTGAAAAACCGGCTCCCGGATGTCTTCTCCTTCAATTGATAGCCAATCAGCATACCCGTAACCATTACTATTGCAAAAAGCACCGGCAACCAAACCTGCATTTTTTTACTTCCCATAATTATCGCTTCTTTGTATCTGAAAGAAATGGCTGCAAATATCCATATTTAAGTTGAACGGCGGGCAAAGGTTAGGATGAAAGGTATAAGTTGCAGCCGATTCAACCTTACTCATATTAATTCATTCATATGCCGGTTATATTGATTGCAGACAGCGGGGCCACCAAATGCGAATGGTGCCTGGTAGAAAAGGGCAAACACAGGAAAATACTTACACAGGGTATCAGCCCTTATTTCCTTGGTTTTGAACAGATCTCTGCACTTCTTACCAAAGAATTGCTTCCGAAGCTTGCCAAAACCGTGGTTACCCATATCTATTTTTATGGCACAGGCTTATATAATAAAGACAATGCGGCCATCGTAAAAAAAGTACTCAGAAAAACATTCCCGGGCGCTAAAACGGAAGTGCAGACCGACCTGCTTGCGGCGGCGCGGGCGCTGTGCGCCACAGAAAAAGGTATTGCCTGTATCTTAGGTACAGGCTCCAATTCATGTTATTTTAACGGGAAGACCATCCAGAAAAACAGTCCGGGTATCGGTTATGTACTGGGCGATGAAGGAAGCGGCGCCTACCTCGGCAAGAAAGTGATCCAGTATTATCTCTACCGTACCTTTGATGAAGAGTTGATGGCAAGGTTTGAAAAACGTTTCCTTGTTACGTCTGCTGAGATACTCGACCATGTATATAAACAGCCGCTGGCCAACCGTTACCTGGCTTCTTTTGCGATATTCCTGGCAGAAAACAGGGGGCATTATATGATAGAGAACATTATTGAAGATGGGCTGAACGATTTCTTTTTCACCCACTTATACAAATACAGGGAAAGCTGGACCCTGCCTATCCATTTTATCGGCAGTATTGCATTTGGTTTTAGAGATGTATTGAAGGAACTTTGCAGTGTGTATGAACTGGAACTGGGCAAAGTATTAAAAGCACCTATGAAGGGATTAATCGCTTATCACCGTTAAAAAACTGGCATGTCAGATTTTATTAAAGTTACAGAGCAGTCATCTACCTACCGCCATCTCGAAAAAATGCCGGTACTTGAATTACTGCAGCATATCAACCATGAGGACAGCACCGTGCCGGAGGCAGTAGGCAGGGCCATCCCCCAGATAGAGAAATTAGTAGCGGCCATTACCGATAAAATGCTGGCCGGCGGCCGTTTATTTTATATCGGCGCAGGCACCAGCGGCCGGTTAGGGATCGTGGATGCGAGTGAGTGCCCGCCTTCATTTGGTGTACCGTATGGGATGGTGATAGGCTTGATAGCCGGTGGCGATAAAGCCATTACACAGGCGGTTGAATTTGCGGAAGACAGTACCGATAAAGGATGGACCGACCTGCAAAGACATTTTGTGAGTGATAAGGATGTGGTGGTTGGCCTCGCTGCCAGCGGTACCACCCCCTATGTGATCAGTGCATTGAAAGAGTGCCGCAAGCGTCATATCATAACAGGAAGTATCAGTTGTAACCCGCACTCTCCTGTATCTGCTGAGGCGGATTACCCGGTGGAAGTGGTGGTGGGGCCGGAATTCATTACCGGAAGCACGCGCATGAAAAGTGGTACCGCACAAAAATTAGTACTGAATATGATCTCCAGCTCCGTGATGATACAACTGGGCCGCGTGGAAGATAATAAGATGGTGAACATGCAACTGAGCAATGTGAAGCTGGTTGACAGGGGCGTGAAAATGGTAATGGACGGCCTGTCGCTTACCGATTATGAGAAAGCGAAAGACCTGTTGTTAAAACATGGCAGTGTAAAAAAAGCGGTAGAAGCCGCCACAGCCTCTTAGCGAATAGTGTATGCACGATATCGAACCTTTCTATAACTGGCGGCATATTTATATTGCCGAAGAGGATCCAAAATCTCCTTTCTTCGGGAGAAAATACAGTGAGTTTGAATTTTCGCAAACCGTTTACAATTATTATATCCACCCGCAATGGGATGATTTTGGCAGCAGGACATTATACCTGAAGATCATCTATGTAGATTATGAACTCAATTTCTGCATCATTGAATTACTGGGCGAATGGAACGATGCCATCGAAAACGATATCATGGAACTGAAGCGGGAAGTGATGGATCTTTTGTATAAGCAGG
>JANXRX010000108.1 GCA_025352905.1 Bacteroidota bacterium
GTTTTTGAGAAGCGATAAATGCCTTGACATATAACCCGGTATTAGGGCATATCACCACTTTTGGCGGCCATCCCGTTTCCTGTGCAGCAGGTAAAGCGGCGATGGAGGTTTTACTGCAAGGGAATTATACCAGTGAGGTAAAACAAAAAGAAAAGATATTACTGAAACTGCTGGTACATCCGGCTATTATCTCCCGACAGAACGCGGGACTCTGGGTATCGTTACAATTTAAGACTGATGCAATCAACCGGGCCGTTATACACCAGTGTATCCATAACGGTCTGATCACCGACTGGTTTCTCTTCGCCCCAGACAGGCTCCGGATCGCGCCACCTTTGACCATTACAGAGGAGGAATTAAAAGAAGTATGTAACAGGATCTTAAAAAGTATCGAAGAAGCCACAAACTAACCCCAAACCGTCTAATCTATTTACAAGGCTCGGCCCTACAAAACTGCCTGTATAATTTTTCGTAAATGGGGATGATATTCTTGATATCGAACAAACAGGCGTGTTGGTAAGCGGCCTCCTTCATGGTGGCCAGTCTGTCATCATCTTTTAAAAGGCTGATCGTAAAATCGCTCATCGTATTCACATCGCCCACATCGGCCATAAAACCGGTCACGTTCTGCACATTAATCTCGGGCAATCCACCCGCATTGGTACTGATCACCACCGCCCTTGCGGCCATGGCTTCCAGCGCCGCCAAACCAAAACTTTCATATTCAGACGGCAGCAGGAATATATCGCTTACGGCGAGGATATCTTCCATCTGCTCCTGTTTACCCAGGAACTTTACATCTTCCTCTACCCCCAGTTGCCTGCATAATTCTTCGATAGCAGGTCTCTCTGGACCATCACCCACCATTAATAATTTTGCCGGCATCGCATCACGTACAGCGGCAAAGATCTTTACCACATCATCCACACGTTTTACTTTCCGGAAATTGGATGCATGCATCAATATCTTTTCTCCATCGGGGGCGATCACTTTGCGGAACGCATCGATGGGTTTTTTGTTGAATCGTTCCACATCCACAAAATTGTAGATCACTTCGATCTCTTTGCGGATAGCAAAAGAGCGGTAGGTTTCTTCTTTCAGGTTTTGCGAAACCGCCGTAATAGCATCACTTTCATTGATGGAGAAAGTAACCACCGGCTCATAGGTCTTATCCTTTCCTACCAGTGTAATATCTGTTCCATGGAGGGTGGTGATAAAAGGAACGCTGCGCCCCGTTTTCTGTTTTACGATCTGCTTGGCCATATAGGCCGCAGACGCATGCGGGATAGCATAGTGCACGTGTAAAAGATCCAGGTCATGGTTCATGATCACATCCACCATCGTACTCGCCAGCGCCACTTCATAGGGAGGGTAATCAAATAGGGGATAAGTGGGCACCCTTACCTCATGGTAAAAAATATTTGCATTAAACACATTCAGCCTAACGGGCTGCTGGTAAGTAATAAAATGCACTTTGTGACCCTCATCCGCCAGGGCCTTTCCCAATTCTGTGGCCAGTACACCGCTTCCACCAAAAGTGGGATAACAAACAATGCCGATTTTCATAAAAACATTTTGTGGTTGGTTAACAACCCTTAACGACAGGCTACAAACTACAAACTAAAGGTATTTTATTCATTTTTCAGATTCCGTTCATCCTGCTTGTTCAAACAACACAAATAGTTAACTTTAGCCCTATGAAAAAAATACTGATCCTGCTTCTTGCATTGCCTTTGGCAGCAATGGCGCAGCCCGGTGATGACGCGGCTGTGATTAAAAAAATATCAGATGAGATACTCCGTAATGGCAGGGCCTATGAACTGCTTTACCAGCTAACCAAGCAGGTTGGTGGGCGACTGGCCGGCTCTCCGCAGTTTGCCAAAGCGATACAATGGGGTAAAACGGCTATGGAAAAAAACGGCGCAGATAACGTGTTCCTGCAGGAGTGTATGGTACCGCATTGGGTAAGGGGCGGCCAGGATAAGGCGGTTATCATTGAGGTAGATAAAAAGAAGACCAGCCGCGAACTGGATGTATTGGCGCTGGGTAACTCTTTGGGTAGTGGTACGGTAACTGCCGAAGTGCTGGCGGTAGCTGATTTTGCAGAACTGGAGAGAAGAAAAGATGAAGTAAAAGGAAAGATCGTTTATTATAATGCCGGGTTCGACCCAACCAATGTAAAACCCTTTATTTCTTACGGGCAAACCGGTATTTACCGGAGATCAGGGCCCAGCCGAGCAGCCAAATATGGCGCTGTAGGTGTAATGATCCGTTCACTAACTGAGTCTGCCGCCAATGATCCGCATACCGGCGCCATGGCGTATATGGATTCTTTTCCGAAGATCCCGGCCATTGCTGTTGGGCCAAGGGATGCGGATGAAGTATGGATATTAAGCAGGAAATCAAATTTTACGATGTCCATGACAACCAACGGCCATTTCCTGCCGGATACCATCGGTTATAATGTGGTGGCGGAATTGAAGGGCACCGAATTTCCCGGACAGTTCATTACGGTTGGCGGTCACCTCGATAGTTGGGATGTGAATGAAGGCGCCAGTGATGATGGAACAGGCGTTGTGCATACCATCGAGATCATGCGCGCCCTCCAGGCCATTGGCTATAAACCCAAACACACGATTCGTTTTGTTTTATTTGCCAATGAAGAGAACGGTTTGCGTGGCGGAACAAAATATGCGGAAGAAGCAAAAGCAAAAGGCGAGAAACACATATTTGCCCTTGAGAGCGATGCGGGCGGATTCACGCCAAGAGGATTTTCTGTGGGCGTTAACAAAGAACAGATGGCCAAACTGCAAAGCTGGCTGCCTTTACTGTCGCCTTACGGAACCGAAGAATTTACAAACGGCGGTGGCGGCGCCGATGTGAGCCCTTTGATGAGTCTTGGCACACCGGTAAGCGAACTGGGTCCCGATCAGCAACGGTATTTTGACCTTCACCATGCAAGAAGCGATGTATTTGAAAAGGTGAACAAAAGAGAATTGCTGTTAGGTGCGGTGAACATGGCGGCCTTGATCTACCTGGTAGACAAATACGGACTTTAATATGCGTACACGAAAGATCATCCTGATCGTCACCTGCCTGTTGTTGCTGCCGATTTTTACTTTTATATACTGGCGGTATTATTTTGTATTTGCCGAGGGTACACAGGCCGGTACGCTGAATATTTTTCAAAAAAAAGGTTTTGTTTTCAAGACCTATGAAGGAAAGATCATCCTGAGTGGTTTTAAGGCCAATGTACAGAGTAATGAATTTTCATTCAGTGTAACCAATGCTCATGTAGCTGAACAATTGTTGCAGGTGCCGGGCCGCGAGATCAATGTACACTATACGCAATATTTGTCTTCCCTGCCCTGGAGGGGGATGCAGAACTTTATTGTAGATAGTATCTATGAGGTGCGCGGTGTTAATGGAGAAAGTATCGTGAAACCGCGGTAAACTATGCCATCAACAGGAAGATGGCCAGTCGTTTATGAATATCAGGTTCTTCCTGTTTCCATTCTTTTACGCTTTTGGTGAGGATCGATTCTGAAGCGGCCGTAATGTCTACGGCAATACAAAGGCGCGTGTTGTCTTTACACGACTGCAAAATATCTTTTAGTAAGGGATTGTTACGGTAAGGCGTTTCAATGAAGACCTGGGTGCAGTTGTTGCGTAACGAATCCGTTTCCAGTTCCCTGATTTTCTTTTTTCTTTCCAGGGTATCTATGGGTAAATATCCATGAAACTGGAAGCACTGGCCGTTCATGCCGGATGCCATCAACGCCAGCAAAACGGAACTCGGACCCACCAGTGGTTTTACCTGTATGCAAGCCTGCTGTGCGGCCTTTATCAATACCTGGCCGGGATCTGCAATGCCTGGGCAACCGGCTTCACTGAGTATCCCGATATTCTTTCCTTCGGCCAGTAGCTGTAAAAAGGCTTTGGTTACGTCATGCTCGGCTTTATGGATCACGAACCATTGATGGTTGTCGATCACCATTTCTCTCCAGATTTTTTTTAGAAAACGGCGCGCTGTTTTTTTATTCTCTACAAAAAAAACGGGGCAGTCCTGCACGGCTGTAAGAATATAGGCAGGAATGGTTTCCAGCGCTTCCTCATATAACACAGTTGGGATCAGGTATACTTTGCCGGGTGTCATGCCTATCGTTCGGTTTTCTTTAGCGGATACATGCTAAGGGTAGCGGCCACCACAGCATAGGCTGGCGCCAGAACCCAGCCCAAAAAAGGTAACAGGTGCATCAGGTAAAAAACAAGGCCATTGCCCACTGCCAGTCCTTTGTGGTTACCGATAAAAAAAATGCTTTCTGCAGGTGTGTTTTTATGACGCTCCATACTGTAATCGAGCATGGAAAAGCCATAGTAATAACATTCGACCAGTAAGGCAAGAATAGGTGTGAGCCAGCCCGCGAGGGGAATCAGACTTAGCAGGAGTATAGATAAAACGTAAACGGTTTGCCATAGACTGTTCCTGATGGCAAGACGGATACCGCGGCCCATATCTTTTAGTAATTGCGGAAAACTGAATGGGGTATCGCCGCCTTCCATGATCGCCTCTGTTTTTTCACTGAGATAAGCAAATAAGGGAGAACCCACGATCAGGAACAGGTATTTGAAAAGAGAGAAATAGAACAGCATCAGGATGAGCCAGACAAGCAGGGTGCCAATGGTAAACAGGAAACCAAGGAAGCTGTTATTAAGCCTGTCGAGCCAGGTTTTTAAACCGGTACGCAGGATGATCCATTCAATAAAATTGCTGGAAGTTTCACTGAAAAAATGCATGCTGATCATGAACAGGATGGCATAGATGATACCGGGTATCAGTATCCATTTCCACAGTTTATGTTTTTGAATAAACCGGTGAGCCTCAAAATATGCCTGTATGGCAACGATCATTTCTTTCAGCACCTTGGTTAGTTTAGAGAGGACAAAGTTAATACATTCAGTAAGTTTACATTATGAAAGCTATAACGCTATTACATTCGCATAAATTGCCCTTGGCGTTTTACAGGCAGAAAAATGTATGTGCGGTTGCAAAAGCGCTGATCGGTAAGCTGCTGGTAACTTATTTTGATGGTGTACTTACTTCCGGCAGGATCGTTGAAACAGAAGCCTATAACGGCATCGTTGACAAGGCCGCGCATTCATGGAACGGAAGAAGAACACAACGCACCGAGATCATGTATGCGGGCGGCGGGGTTTCTTATGTATATCTCTGTTACGGCATCCATCACCTGTTTAATGTGGTTACCAATGTTGAAGACGTACCGCAGGCAGTACTGATCAGGAGTGTTGAACCGGTTTCGGGAATTGAGGCCATGTTAGATCGGACCCGGAAAAGCAAACCCGATCATACCCTTACCCGCGGCCCCGGCAATGTGGCCAAAGCGCTGGGTATTCATAAGCTCCATACCGGAATGGATCTGCAGGGAAAAGAACTCTTTATTGCAGACGATGGCTATCAAACAAAAGAAAAGATATTGGCCACGCCAAGGATCGGAGTTGACTATGCAGGCGAAGATGCCTTATTGCCTTACCGGTTCATTTTGAAGAACAATCCTTACCTAAGCGGAAAGAATAATAAATAAACAGTTTCTGACTAACCCCAAACCCCAAACTCCAAACTATTCCAATGTATCCCAAATATCTCAGCATCGCATTTTCGCTTTTCCTGGCTACGCCATCGTCTGCTCAAACCGGCAGCATCATTCGCTTTACTTCTTCACATGCCATGTTCCCGGATACGGCAAGGGCCAATGGGCACGATTATAACGGGAAGCATTTTGGTGTATCGGATAGTTACAGCGACAGCAGTATATTGATCTATGTGCCGCCGCAATTCTCATCTGCCCAAAAG
>JANXRX010000295.1 GCA_025352905.1 Bacteroidota bacterium
AATGATATACTCCTCGTTTTTTTCTCGCCCGTTGCCAAATTCTTTCATACACTTTTTCAGCCGGTCACTAATTTTTTTGTGAACCTGTCGCAGTGGTTATTGAAATACGTTTTTAATGTACGCGTGAATGAAAAAAATGAAGCGTTTACCAAAGTTGATCTCGAACATTTTTTCCAGCAGACAAAAGAGCAGGATGAAGATAACCCGGAACTGAACAAAGAGTTATTTGAGAATGCGTTGAGTTTACCAATGGTGAAGATCAGGCAGTGCCTGGTACCCCGCACAGAAATAGAGGCGGTAGACGTAAATACACCGGTTGAAGAATTGAAACAGCTTTTCGTTACTACCCACCTGAGTAAGTTGCTGATATTCGATGATAATATTGATAATATAGTGGGCTATGTTCACCAGCTGGATCTTTTTAAAAAACCCGCTACCGTGCGGTCTGTATTACATCCTATTATGGCAGTGCCGGAAAGCATGAGTGCTACCGACCTGATCAATAAGTTTACAAAAGAACGAAAAAGCATTGCCTGGGTGGTTGACGAGTTTGGCGGAACAGCCGGTATTGTTACTATGGAAGATGTGCTGGAAGAGATCTTTGGTGAGATCCAGGATGAGTATGACGTGGAAGAACTGGCAGAAAAACAATTGGCAGATGATGAATTCATCCTGAGCGGCCGGCTGGAGCTTGATTACCTGAATGAGAAATACAATATGAATTTCCCTTTAAGCGAATCGGAAACCCTCAGCGGTTACATCATTAATAAGCACGAAACCATCCCCAAGCAGAAAGAGACCATCATTATAGACGACTACCGGTTCGACATCCTCAATGTAAGTGATACCCGTATCGAAATGGTTAAAATGAAGATCCTGCGTTAAAACCCGCTGCTTTTATGCCTCCTTCCCCGTAACTTTGGCGCCTGATAATTTTTTAAAGCAAGAAATGGCACTATTCAACAGGGGTTCGGAAAAGTCGGAGATGACGTTCATAGATCATCTGGAAGAATTAAGGGGGCATATTATCCGTTCCGTACTGGCTATCCTGGTAATGGCAGGCTTTATTTTTGTTTACCGGAACTAGATATTTGAAAATATCGTTCGCGGTCCGATCAGGCCCAATTTTATTACCTATACCGCCCTCTGCCGGTTAAGCCATTGGGCACATATGGCGAAGCGCTCTGTATGCCCCCTGTAAATATTAAAATGCAGAGCACCACTTTCGGCGGCCAGTTCCTGAGCAGTATTTCCATGGCGCTGATCGGTGGGGTGATCCTCGCATTCCCCTATATTTTCTGGGAGTTCTGGCGCTTGTAAAACCTGCCCTGAAAGAAAAAGAACTAAAGAATACAGGTACCATCATCTTCTGGGTATCGTTCTTCTTTTTCTGCGGCGCCGCTTTTGGCTACTTTTTGCTGGGGCCGTTTACGTTTAATTTCCTGGGCGGCTTTCAACTGGGCGACCAGGGCTCGATCGTAACCATACCCACATTTGCAGATTATATAGACAATCTTACCAATATCATTGTGGGTTGCGGGTTGGCTTTTGAGTTGCCGGTACTGGCTTTTGTACTAACCAAGATCGGGCTGATCACGCCTGCTTTCCTGAAAAGGACCCGTAAATATGCCATTGTAGTTATCCTGATAGTAGCCGCATTCATCACCCCCAGTCCCGACTGGATGAGCCAGATGATCGTATTTACCCCTTTATGGCTATTATATGAACTGAGTATCATTGTTTCTTCAAGGGTAGCCAAAGATCGGAAAAAACAGGATGAAGAAGAATGGAGCTAAAATCTATTACCTTAGTCGCCCAATAATATCCACATGAGTTTTGTTTTCGACAGTTCCAAACCTATTGCCATCGGTTCTGATCATGCGGGTTTTGAATATAAAGAAGCGCTGGTAAAATGGTTAACGGGCAAAGGCTTCCAGGTAAAGGATCTCGGTACCTATTCGCCTGATTCTGTTGATTACCCCGATTTTGCGCATCCCACTGCCACGAGTGTTGAAAAAGGCGAAGCTGCTTTCGGTATCTTATTATGTGGCAGCGCCAACGGTGTAGCCATCACCGCCAATAAACACCAGCATATCAGGGCCGGTATTTGCTGGGAAAATGATGTGGCCAGTCTGGTTCGTCGTCACAACGATGCCAATATTATCTGCATCCCCGCCCGTTTTGTGGCGCTGGCGCTCGCAGAACAAATGATCGATATCTTTATGACCACCCCGTTCGAAGGCGGGCGTCATGCTACCCGTGTTAATAAAATTGCTTGCTCATAACTCAAACAAACATAGATGATGAAAAAGTTACTACTTCTCTGCCTTCCATTTGCCGCTACTATGGCGATGGCGCAAACAGATGATGCGGCCAAATATGCTGCACTGATCACCCAACAGGGTTTAAAAGAAAAGCTGACTATCGTGGCCAGCGCCGAAATGGAAGGACGTGAAACCGCTTCTCCCGGGCAAAAAAGGGCAGCCGCGTATATAGAAGGTCAATTCAAAAAATTCGGGCTCCTTCCCGGAAACGGCACAAGCTATCAGCAGTTGTACCCGGTTTACCAGGATATGCTGAGCAATGTAAAATTATCTGTTAACGGAAGACCTTTTGTTTGGGATCAGGATTTCAGTTTTTCCCTCCAAAACATTTTAACGGGGAACTGGGCAGTTAATAGTGTTGTTTTTGCCGGTCTTGGTAATGCAGATGATTATGCAGGGCTGGATGTAAAAGGAAAGATCGTACTTGTAGTTGATACAGCTTCGGCTGCACCGGGCAGGCGTGGTTTTGGACCTTCACCAAAAGCCGGGATAGCCAAAACCAATGGCGCTGCGGGTCTATTGATCGTGAGCCAGGATTTTCCCAAACGGAGACCTACTGCCTTTAAAGGAAATATGGCTTTAAATCCATCCGCGGCGGTAACGTTTCCCGTAGTATCTGTTTCAACACAGGTGGCTTCTGCTTTGATTGGAAGGATGAGTACTCTTTCCCTTTCTCAACTAAGAGATGTAAATAAAGGTTCTTATACTTCTGAATTAAACCTGGTTGCTACAAAAACAACTGAGACTCTTGAAAGCAGCAATGTGGTCGGCATTTTGCCCGGTACCGATAAAAAAGACGAATATCTTTTCCTTACCGGTCACTATGATCACCTCGGTAAGAATGCTACCGGCATCTGGTATGGCGCCGATGATGATGGCTCGGGTACCGTAGCCGTTCTGCAAATGGCCGAGGCTTTTTCTGCAGCAGCTAAAAAAGGAAAAGGGCCGAGAAGAACCATTGTATTTATGACGGTCAGTGGTGAAGAGAAAGGGTTACTGGGTTCTGAATATTATTCTGAGCATCCCATTTATCCTATCGAAAAAACTACGGCTGATCTCAATACCGACATGATCGGAAGACTGGATACGGAACGCAAAACAGGCGATACGTTGAATTATGTATATGTGATCGGTCATGATAAACTGAGTTCTGACCTGCCTATCATAAATGAGGGTGTCAATAATAAATATACCAACCTGGTACTTGACTATAAGTTTGATGACCCTACTGATGTGAACCGTATCTACTTCAGGAGCGATCATTATAATTTTGCCAAGAAAGGCATTCCTATTTTATTCTTTTATGATGGAATGTTGTTGGCCGATTATCACCAGCAAACGGATACCGTTGACAAGATCAATTTTGAGCTGATGGAAAAAAGGGCCCGCATGATCTTCCACACCGGTTGGGTGATCGCTAACCGGGATGATATGCTAAAGAGGGATAAGAAACTGAATATGCCGGCGAGATAATTCGTTAGTCTGCCTGTTTAAAAAAGCCGCTTTAAAATGAAGCGGCTTTTTTGTGGATGGAACAGTAGTAATCTGTGCAATCTGTGGCTAAAGAACCTACCATCCTAAAATATACGCAAATATCAACGGCACCACGATGGTCGCATCACTCTCTACGATAAACTTGGGTGTATGAATATCTAATTTACCCCAGGTGATCTTTTCATTGGGCACCGCACCGGAATACGACCCATATGAAGTGGTGGAATCGCTTACCTGACAGAAATAACCCCAGAAAGGAACATCGTGCCATTCGAGGTCCTGGTACATCATCGGCACAACACATATCGGGAAATCACCGGCAATACCACCGCCGATCTGGAAAAACCCAACCCCTTTTCCGCCGCTGTTATGCCTGTACCAATCGGCCAGCCAAACCATGTATTCGATACCGCTTTTCATGGTGCTTGCTTTCAGTTCTCCTTTAATGATATAGGATGCGAAAATATTTCCCATGGTACTATCTTCCCAACCTGGTACAACGATAGGGATATTCTTTTTGGCGGCTGCCAGCATCCAGCTGTCTTTCGGGTCTATTTCATAATACTGTTCCAGCACACCGCTCAGCAACATCTGGTACATATATTCATGCGGGAAATAACGCTGTCCTGCCGCTTCTGCATCGGCCCAAAGTTTATGGATATGTTTTTGCAGCCTTCTGAATGCTTCTTCTTCGGGTATACAGGTATCGGTAACCCGGTTATAATGATTCTCGAGCAGATCCCATTCTTCCTGCGGACTCAGATCCCGGTAATTGGGTACCCTTTTATAATGACTATGCGCCACCAGGTTCATAATATCTTCTTCGAGGTTAGCGCCGGTACAACTGATGATGGCTACCTTATCCTGGCGGATCATCTCGGCCAGGCTGATGCCCAGTTCTGCGGTACTCATGGCGCCGGCAAGACTCACCAGCATTTTACCGCCTTCCAGTAAATGTGTTTCATATCCTTTAGCGGCATCTACCAATGCTGCTGCATTAAAATGGCGGTACTGGTGTTGTATAAATTGAGAAACAGGTCCTTTAGGCATGATCTTGGTTTTGAGGGGCAAAAGTAATTTTTTTGCCCGGTTTTACAGAAGAACCTTTTTTACCGATTATTTATTGTCAGCACCGGATATTTTTTGCAGATTACACCCGCATGCGATTTCTATCCCGGAACATAACGATTGGCAAGATCACGATATCCGTTCCGGTAGTGCTTTGGTTCCTGCTGGCCATGCTGTCGGCTATTTCAGAAATAGCCCGGGGTATTTCTTCCATCAACAATTACGTGATCTATGCACAGGTATTTCACCATACCGTTGCGCAGACCAATCTCTTCCTTGAGTATCCTTCAGCGTATTTTGATATGAACCATTATGGGCCGTTGTTCAGCATCATCATAGCCCCTTTCGCTTTATTGCCCAATAACCTGGGTTGTTTTCTTTGGTGCCTGGCCAATGCCTGGGTGCTGTTCTATGCTGTACGACAATTACCCTTACGCAGGGAACAGCAAAATAGTATCCTGCTGATAGGCCTTGTAGAAATGCTTACGTCTATACACAATGTACAATTTAACCCGATGGTCACCGGCTGGATCGTTCTGAGTTATGTGCTGGTGGATAAGGAAAAAGATGGCTGGGCAACGTTGTTCATTGTATTGGGGATGCTTACAAAAGTCTATGGCATTGTGGGGATAGCATTTTTTTGGTTCTCTAAACATAAAGTAACTTTTGTGCTGTCTTTTCTTTTCTGGATGATGATACTGTTCTGTTTACCTATGATCATTTCTTCCCCGGGTTTTATTATCCAGTGTTATAAAGACTGGTATGTATCGCTGGTAGAAAAAAACGCGGCGAACATTAATATCAACGGCCCGAGTTTGATGCAGGATATTTCGGTGATGGGAATGATCGGCCGTATTTTCAGAATCGATGGCCTGAACAACCTGTTTATCCTGGCTCCTGCGGCGATACTATATGCGTTACCTTTTCTACGGATCAGTCAATACCGGCAAGCCATGTTTCGCATGAGTTATCTTTGTTTCCTGATGATTGGGGTGGTGATCTTAAGCTCTTCTGCGGAATCGCCCACGTATGTGATCGCCGTTATGGGTGTTGCAATATGGTATGTGATACAGGGTGATCACAAAACATTGTTTACAAATTTACTGCTGGGTTTTGTAATCCTTCTTACCAGTTTATCCGCTACGGATCTTTTTCCTGCCTATGTGCGGGAGCATCTGATTGTACCGTATTCTTTGAAAGCATTGCCTTGCTTTGTTGTTTGGTGTGTATTGGCCTGGCAGTTGCTGGTGAAAGATTTCGTCTCAATTCCCGTATCAGTAAAAAAATAATGTACTTTAGTAGTCAATTGTTATTCCTCCAAGCAGTTGCCAGATGAAGAAGAGAATTTCCATTTTGATCCCCGTGTGCAATGAAGAGGCCAACATCCCTGTAATGGTAGAGGCCCTGTACAAAGTATTTGAACCCATGCCCTATGCCTGGTCGGTCACTTTTATTGATGACGGCAGCAATGATGATACACTGGGCGAGTTAAAAAGACAGGCAGCCCGGCAGGAAAATGTTTACTTTATTTCTCTCTCCCGAAATTTCGGTCACCAGAATGCATTAAAAGCCGGGCTGGATATGGCCAATGCAGATTGCGTGGTTATGATGGATGGAGATATGCAGCATCCGCCCGACCTGCTGCCGGAGATGATCCGGTTATGGGAAGAAGAATATGATATTGTTTACACGATCCGTAAAGATCACCTTGAGCTTCCCCTGGTGAAACGCAAGACCTCCGATATGTTCTATAACCTCATCAATAATTTATCGGATATAGAACTGGAGCCCGGTACCGCCGATTTCAGGTTGATGGACAGAAAAGTAGTGGAGATCTTCAGAACATTTAAAGAAACGGATCTTTTTATGCGCGGCCTGGTAAAATGGATGGGGTTCCGGCAGATAGGTATTGAATATGATCCGGCTCTGAGAACACAGGGCAGGTCGAAATACACCATCAAGAAAATGGTTCGTTTTGCCTTGCAGGGCATTACCTCTTTCAGCACAAGACCATTGTATATCGCTGCCTACCTGGGTTTCCTTTTCTCACTGCTTTCCCTTTTATACATACCGTATATTATTTACAGTTATTACTTTGGTCATACTATTTCCGGCTGGTCGTCTATGATAGCTACCATCGCTTTCTTTGGGGGCTTACAATTAATGATATTGGGTATCATCGGTTTATACCTCGGTAAGCTTTTTGTACAGAGCAAACAAAGACCGCATTACATTGTGAAAGAATCAAACATTGTCTAATGAACCGGTCTGTGCTGTTAAGTTTTGATGTGGAAGAATTTGATATGCCGCTCGAATACGATTTTCCCATCAGCGCCGGTGAGCAGATGCAGATTGGAAAAAACGGACTGGACGCCATACGACCCATATTGGGAAAAACGGATATCAGCAGCACACTGTTTACGACCGCCAACTTTGCCATCCATTACCCGAAAGACATACAGGAGCTGGCTGGTAAACACGAAATCGCTTCACACACTTTTTATCATTCCGAATTTTCCAATGAACATCTGCTGCAGTCAAAACAAAAGCTCGAAGAGATCAGTGGCCAGGAAATATCCGGTTTACGGATGCCACGGATGCGAAAAGTATCTATGGAAGAAGTAAAGAAAGCGGGGTACGGATATGATTCCTCTGTTAACCCCACCTGGGTTCCCGGGCGGTATAATAATTTTCATTTACCCCGTACGATCTATCAGCAGGAGGGGATAACCCGGGTACCGGCTTCCGTTTCGCCAGTGGTAAGGATGCCTCTATTCTGGCTCAGTTTCAAGAACCTTCCTTATCTCCTGTTCCGGTCACTTGCTTTGCAGACATTAAAAAAAGATGGATACCTGTGCCTCTATTTCCATCCATGGGAATTTACGCCTATCAACGGATATGGCTTGCCCGGATATACGATTAAACATAATGGAGAATCCCTGCTCGAGCGTTTATGGCGATTGATCGGCGACCTGGAAAAGGAGGCGGATTTTATGACCATCAGGCATTTTCTACAACAGAAAAGCCCCGCGTGAACGGAGCTCTTCTGTTTGCTGAAACGGGCTGTTGGCTGGTTATTTTACAGGATTGTACGGACTAACGTTCCCGTAAACAGAAACCTGTACTATCTGTTTTTTGTTACCGTCGGCCAGGGATACATAAAAACTTTTTTCTCCGTCCTGCTCAAACGAAATGGTTTCTACTACTGTGTAGGTGGAGTAGTCTTTACGGATCTTCTGTATAGCTTTCAAAGGCAGTTTCTTCAGGTTCACTTTGTGGCTTATGCCAATCGCTTCCCCATCCAATGAATAGAATGCATCAACCGTTTCGTCGTTCAACTCAAAACTGGCTTTTGCATAATTGCTGGTCAGTGTCCACTGAACATTGGTAGCATCCGCAAACTGGGCTTCGAAATTGTTCTTAACGCGGAAGTTTACTTTGCCTGCATCAGATGCAAAGGCGCTTGTGCCGATGGCTGCAACCAGTATGGCTGCGATGAATAATTTTTTCATTTTGTTTGGTTTGGTTTTTAATTTGGTTATTGGTTTTTTATTGACAAACCAAATGTAGAAACATAGCCACCCGGTATTTTTTCATTGTGATAAAAACCGCCGTATTCCCGTCTTGCTGTTATGAACGGTAAGAAGCCTCTTTTTAAAAAGATCAGGTAGCTGCCCCAAACGCAATGCCAGCAAGGGATTGGTCCTATTTCTTAATAATAACATAAATGCCGTTATCGCTGGGTTAAATTATAAAAATGGCGGAAGGCGGATTTAAAAAATAAATTTGGTGATTTGAAGTAGCATTTAGACATTTGTCTAATTATATAAATATACAATAAGCAATTTCCCAATGAAAGACGTCTTTAAAGCAATGAACGACCCGGCGCGAAGAGAGATTCTCAAGCTCTTGCGAAAGAAGGATATGACGGCAGGAGAAATTGCCTCTAAGTTCGATATGACTGCCCCCAGCATTTCACATCATCTCGATAAATTAAAACGCGCAGATTTAGTTACAACCGTAAAACAAGGTCAGTATGTTTTGTACTCTTTAAATACAACCGTAGTAGATGAAATTATCCAATACTTTATAACCTTAAAAAAATAAATAGCTATGAAAAATACACGTAAAGAATTAATCTTCTGGATTCTTATCCTCCTCCCCTATGTTTATCTTGCTTTTGTTTGGAATAAAATTCCCGATATAATTGGCGTACACTTTGGTTTAGATGGTGAAGCCGATCGTTTTGGAAGTAAAACAAG
>JANXRX010000318.1 GCA_025352905.1 Bacteroidota bacterium
TGAATGATAACCACGAACCCGAAAGCGCGGAAGCGGCATTGACCATTTACAGTAAAATATTATTACCCGAGAGGGACCAGGAAGATAATATCCGGAGATTGACGGCGATGGTGCGTGATGCTAACCTGGAACAGAAGATCAACCAGGCAGCGGCAAACACAGCTGTACCAGCCACAACCGATATGGTAACGGCACAACCACCGCAGGATGATATGATGGCCGCTGCAGATAATGCACCCACCCGAAAAAACCGGAAAGCGAATGAAAAAGCGGCGTTGAGCAGGAAAAATTTACCGGTAACAACATTATATGTAGCAGGCAATACCAATACCGTATCACAGGTGGCAGGCATCATTATCGGTTCACCGGAATTTCAAAGAAAATAATTTTTTATGGTAGATCGCAGAGCATTTATGAAATCGGGGGCCCTGGCCCTGTTTGCAGCCGGGATAGGTGGCGTACCCACTTTCATCGCACGGGCCGCAGACAGCAGAAAGATACTTTCTCCCTACAAAAAGAATAAAGTACTGGTATGCATTTTCCAGCGTGGCGCCATGGATGGGCTGATGGCGGTTAGTCCGTATACAGACCCCAACCTGAAAGCGCTCAGGCCAACCTTATATATGAGCCCTGCTGAAAGCGAAGGCAAGATGATCGATCTTGATGGTCGCTTTGGATTGCATCCTGCTTTACAATCTTTTGCTCCTTTTTTTACAGAGGGCCGTATGGCTATTGTACATGGTGTAGGCAGCCCTAATAATACCCGCAGTCATTTTGATGCGCAGGATTATATGGAGAGTGGAACACCGTTCAGTAAGAGTACCCAGAGCGGCTGGCTGAACAGGGCCGTGGGTTTACTGGGCCATGATGCAACGCCTTTCCGTGCAGTAAGTATCACCAGCGCTTTGCCAAGAAGTATGTATGGCGATAATGAATCGCTGGCTATTAATAACCTGCAGGAATTTGCGATACAGATGCGGGGTAACCCATTGGCATCCAACCTTGCTTCCAAATCTTTTGAGCAGTTGTATGATCAAACATCGAGTGAAGTGCTGAACAAAACAGGCAAGGAGAGTTTTGATGCGATGAAGATGCTGAATGTAAACAACCTTAAGAATTACCAACCTGCCGCCGGAGTGGTATATCCCAATTCTGCTATCGGCAATTCTTTGAAACAGATCGCCACTTTAATAAAGATGGATATAGGGATGGAAGTGGCATTTGCAGAAAGCGGCGGATGGGATACCCATTTTAACCAGGGGGCTGCCAATGGCGCGCTGGCGCGTAACCTCAAAGATTTCAGCGACAGCATCGCTGCTTTCTGGAAAGACCTCGAAGCATACCAGGATGATGTTACTGTAATGACGATGACAGAGTTTGGCCGTACCGCTCACCAGAACGGAACAGGCGGTACCGATCATGGCCGGGCAAGTTGTTTGTTTGTATTGGGTAATGATGTACAGGGAGGCAGAGTGTATAATAATATGAAAACGCTGGCGCCCGCAGACCTGGAAGATGGCCGCGACCTTCCGGTAAGCACCGATTTCCGTTCTGTATTCAGTGCGGTGGCCAACGGGCATTTAAAGATCAATGATAATAAAAAGCTATTTCCTACATGGGATGGCCAGGGATTGGGGTTGATGAAGGGGTGATCCCATCCACACCTTGGATCTTCCGCTTGCTTCTCATTCTGTATCAGCCTTTCTTTTCTCTGATATTTTTTTATGTAATTCCGCATTTGTCTTGCTCCAGAAAAACATCGTGTATCTTTTTACTGCCAGTGTTTTTTTAACGTAACTGTCATAAAAGCTGTTTGTCATTATATCTATCTGTACATAATGCTTTCCATAATTAATTGCATTTTTTGACAGCCTGCTTGCATCGTAATAAGAAAAATCAGCTGGCTTGTAATTGCTTAGTGCGTCATTGTTTATTCTTTTATCATCTATCCAGACACCATATACAGCAGATTTTTTCCATGAATTAAGCAGGTCCTGGGTCGGTATCTCTTTTTTTGATGGTGGTATGGGCGGAGTAAAAACGATACTTACCTGTGATTGCTGCTCCCTGTTCATTTTTTTGAAAAGTGTTTCCATCCTGTCCCTATCTTCATCTGTCACGCTCTTCCATTTCAACATTTCAAATCCTTTCTTATTAACCGCGATGTTGCGTTGTTCTATCAGCCGATAATCATCAAACTGATCTTTTGAAATACCTTCTTTTGTAGCAGGTACATTTTTAAGCATACGGTTCGCAATCTCCGGTAAAGTACCTTGTGCGATAATCCTGCCGCTGAATACAAACAATGCGCCTGCCAGTACAGGTACAACTGCCAGCTTTTTGAATACGGCTTTTGCGTGATTCGTGGTTTTCGTCATCATAAGTAATCTTTTTTTAGTAACTGAATAGTTAAAAGGGCTTGCGATAGTGATAGTACTATGTAAACATATTTTTTCTAAAAGAAGTAACTGATAAGCGGGAATATCTTCATGAGCCCTGATTACTGCATCATCTGCCAGGAACTCATGATTTAGCCGGATAGCTTTTTTATAGAAAAACAATATGGGATTAAACCAGGAGATCGCCTGTAACAATTCAATGAAAATAACATCGAGAGAGTGCTTCTGTTGTACATGCGTGAGTTCATGGGTGATTAATTTCTGCTCGGTGTTTTGATTTATATAATCTGCTTCGCTGATAAAAATATTGTTCAGGAATGAATAGCTAACAGTTTGATGTTTTAATAATACCAGCCTCGCACCTTTATATGGGATTGACCTATTCTTTGATACAGTGGATAATAGCCGGTAGATATTTCTTGTGAACCTCAGCAAAAAGAAACAGGTGATCAGTGTGTAGGTAAATATTACAAAGATTAATTGGGAATCACTTTCCCTTTTTGGAACAGGTGTTAGTATAGTTACAGAATCAACAGTATGGTTGGTTGTACGGGCTATTAGCTGGTATGTGTTCTGTAGTATTGGAAATGCATGTTCAGGCAGTATGATAGTAATTAATGGAACGATATATGCAAAAATAATGCTCCCCAATAAATACCATCTGTTGAACCGGTGTATTTTTTCTTTTTCGAGGAAAAGAATGTATACAAGCAGGAAACCTGCCATACAGACAATGGATTTGAAAAGGTAGGGTATCATTTTTTCTTTTTTTCGATTTCCTGGTCAATGATCTTTCTCAGCTTTTTTAACTCAGTGGTTGTAAGGTTTCCAGCCGTGGTAAAGAAAGACGCGAATTGAAGCACCGAGTCGTTAAAGTTGTTTCGTATCATTCCATTAAAATGATTTGAAAAATAATCTGTCTTCTTTATTAGGGGATAATATTCCCGCGAATTGCCAAACACCCTATATCCCACAAACCCTTTATTTGCCATCCGTTTCAACAAGGTAGCCACGGTGGTAGCCGCCGGTTTAGGATCAGGAAATGCCTCAATGAGTTGTTTGAGAAAGGCTTTATCCAGGCTCCAGAGGTATTCCATTAATTGTTCTTCTGTTTTTGAAAGCTTCATATTCTATGGTTTGCGAATCTATTCTACAAATGTAGAACATATTCCCAGATCACCAAATAATTTTTCCGCTACACAATATCCTATGTAAGTATAAAACTGTAACAGTGAGCGCCAGACGGCGATACGCAACAGTAAAGACGAAGATTATGCAAGAACTGTGAAGAAATGATCACTAAAAACGAAGGTAGAATTACAGTTTCCCATTTTTTATCTCCTCCACCACACCTGGATCTAATAAGGTACTGGTATCGCCGAGGTTTTGGGTTTCACCTTCGGCGATCTTCCTGAGTATACGGCGCATGATCTTGCCGCTCCGGGTTTTAGGGAGGCCTGTCACGAACTGGATCTTATCCGGTTTGGCAATCGCACCGATAATGCGGGCCACCGTTTGCAGGATATCTTTTTTGGCGAGCGACTCATCGGCATTGTGTCCCTGGTAAATTACGTAAGCATAAATGCCCTGCCCTTTAATATCGTGTGGGTAACCCACAAC
>JANXRX010000321.1 GCA_025352905.1 Bacteroidota bacterium
GTTACTTTGAAGTATGAAAGCAAAGGAGATAATTAAGCAGATAGAAAGCGATGGTTGATACTTTGTTCGCCAAACAGGTAGCCACAAAATTTACAAACATGCTACTAAACCGGGAATTGTCGTTATCCCTGAACACGGGAAGGAAGATATAAAACCGGGAACGCTTAATTCAATCCTTAAACAGGCTGGGCTTAAATAGCCCGGTCATCTTATTATTCGTACTAAATGTAAAATTATGAAATTGCAAGTGATCATTGAAAAAGGAGACAAAGTGTTGTATGGGCGCATCGAAGGGAACCAATTATTTAACCCCGTTACCGCCGCCGATACGAAAAAAGAGGTCTTAGATAATTTGAAAATGCTCATCAAGGACTACCAGGATAACGAGGGGAAGGGGGATAAATACTGGAGCAAGGTGAATGTTGATCAGGTTGAGTTTGAATTCCATTATGATCTTCAGGCTTTCTTCCAGGAGTATGACTGGATTACCGCTTCGGCTATTGCCCGGCATGCTGATATGAACGAATCTTTGGTTAGGCAGTATGCCACCGGGAAGAAATTCCCATCGATCGAGCAGGCCAAGAAGATCCAGAAGGTTATCAGGGAACTATCAAAACCTTTACAGTCACTATCCTTGTTCGTTCAATAATTTCGCTTCATACCCTGTTTTTGAGATATTCCAAAAGAACAGCGTAGTCAGCAAAAGGGATTGTGTCATCCTTGTTTTCGTTCTCTATATTACCGGAAAAAATCAATGAGCTTGTTACGCCGGTGGGATAGCTTATTGTGAACAGCTTTTTTGTTTCCTCTGGGGTTTTAATATCCACAACGGTTACTTTGATACCATCACCAACTACGTAGGACAAACTCATAAACAGTCTTATTTATCGCAAATTAGGATATCCTGTGGAGAATAAAGAGCGGTTTGAGATCATCACCCAAGGAGTCATTTATTGTGTGTACCGGTATCGATATCCTCTAAGCAAGGACGAATTTCATGTTTACGGACCAGTGTTCACCCGGGGGTTACTTATCAAAAATGCTGATGGCATCTGGGTTGATCACATGAAAACAACGGATGCAGCTGCTATTGGGAATGCGATTGACGTATATTTAGCGGATAAGGACCATTGATCAGGCAGCAAATATCGCGGCCAGAAGGGTAATGTGTTCAAACAGGCTCCCGTTCTCGCTACGAAAGAAGCTTTGTACTTTTTGTACAAGGCTTTTTTATGCCCCTATAAACCACCATAAATATTACGATCCGAGGTAGAAACCTATACCGGTATTGGTTTCCGATGATCACTCGAAATATCCCAATCTATAAGATTACTATCCGATCAAAATCACCAGTTTTTTAAAAACGGCTCCTTGGTACTATTCTCGGGACCAAAAGGTCGCAAAACAGGAGATCGAATGGGAAACAAAAGCGCTCGAAAGTAATAAGGCAAAAAAAATAAGCACGGCTAACAATGAAGCGGTACTGGAAGCGATGAAAAAAGGAGCCGCAAAAATTGATGAATACTAACTGCTAAAATTTAATATACAGACCCAGTTCCAGGTAAAAAGTATTTTCGATCCGCTTTTCACTGGGCGGAGTGGAATCCTGTGTTAGCGATGATTGCGCGCCACTTCTCAGCTTAACTACCGAGGTTGTGGTGGTATATACCGGGTTCTGGGGTAACGCAAAAGTAGGGGTAAGAAATAATCCGAACTTTTTTGCATCATAGGTAAGGGGTACCGACAATTCAAAATCCAGCAAGGTAAATTTATTATTGTTTACCGTTGTTGTAGAAGTAACAGATGCAGCATTGGGGTTGGCCTGGTTAACCTTTTTCCCCACCTTCCTATCGGTATACCCTTCATAAAAGTGAAGTGTGCTCATATTGGTGGTGGCAGATGGAGTGATTGTAAATAAATTATCCGGGTCACCTAAATAAAATGCATGTGCAATCCCAAAGTTTAAGGCAAAATCTGCTTTGTCTGCAAACAGGATATCGGACCCACCTGTCAGTTGCACAAAATCAAGATCATAGCTCATACTCAATCCCAGGCTACCCTTAATATCACTTTTAATAGCGGTACTTGCCTGGTTGTAAAAACTTTTATTGGCATACACGCTCCCACTGAATTTACTGCCGAGGTCGAAATCGTATCCCGCATCCAATGAAAAAAGATCAATACGGCTTTCGGTCACGTTTGACAGGTAAGAAAGCGAGCCGGAAACATAAAATCCGCTTTTATCATAATAACCGAAAGAGGGCGTGATATAAGGCGTTAGTAAGGAATCTTTACGCCCGTTATAGACCGAATTGCTCAGGTAACTTGCAGACAGTTTAAAATATGATTCCTGTTTGGAACTGTCGGTTTTTTTATCCTGCGCAACTACCAGGCTGGTAGCGCATGATAAGATGATCAGTAACAGGATAAACCGGGAAGGAATTCGGAGTAATGTATGATACATCTGATTTTATTGCAGTGTTAAGGTATGGCAAATAAAAAGGCACCAGATCAAATATATTATGATTCCTGCAAACGGGAAAGAAAAGAGACCGCAAGCCGATAAGACAAGCGATCTCTTTTTGAGGATCAATGATGCTTTTTTATTTGCTTTTCAGCCCTGCGTACAGGATGTTTTACGCCTTCAGACTTTAATGTCTTTGCGTCGCTGGCAATATCCTTTTTATCCGCTTTAATGTCTCCTGTTTCCAGTTTGGCGGCATCTTTATCGCCCGCTTTTATATCGGCGGCACGTTCTTTCTTATCTTTTTTAAGATCCCTGATATCTTTCCGCATGTCTTTCATACCTGCTTTGCGTGTAGAATCCTGTGCGGCTGCGCCAAATGTGATCATTGCGCAGAGACATACAAATAATAGTTTTTTCATAGCTTGATTTTTTAGTGAAATTGTGATTATATACAGTGTAAGACTTGTGGTCAATCCAAAGGTTTAATGAAACCGGGCTTAAAATCCGGTTAAGCGCTATAGTCACTGTGTACACAGATCGTACAAAACAGTGCAAAATGAGTAAATTTATAAAAGCATCATTACATAAACTGGCCCGGGTGAAATTAGCTTACCTTATATTAGTACATCATCAACCCAAACAACTGGAAAGACTGATCCGAAAACTCAGTTTCCCAGGTGTTGATTTTTATATTCATGTTGATGAAAAAGCCGATATCCGTCCATTTCTGCAACTCATATCCTTACCACAGGTGGTTTTTATAAAAAAAAGGGAAAAAGTTAACTGGGGCGGATATAGTATCATTAAGGCAACGATAAATGGTTTTGAAGCGATTATCAGTTCTGGTATCGACTATCAATATATTACGTTGCTGAGCGGGCAGGATTATCCTTTAAAAAGCAATGAAGCCATTCAGCAATTCTTCACAGACAATCCCCGGAAAGCATTTATTAGCTTTTTGTCGATCGAAAGCGAATGGACAGAAGCATTACCGCGGTTGCAGAAATACTTCCTCACCGATCACCCTTTCGCAGGAAGTACCCGAATTGAAGCGCTGCTTAATAAGTTATTACCGGCAAGAAAACAGCCTCAGGGACTGGTCTTCGTTGGCCGTTTTCAATGGTTCAGCATGACGCTGGAACAAATAAAATACATCGTAACTGTATTACAGAAGAATAAGAAACTGCAAAAATACCTTCGCTTTACCTGGGGGAGTGATGAGTTTGTTTTTCAAACACTATTGTATAATTCTGATTTCCGGAACCAAATGGTAAATGATAACCTTCGTTACACGAATTGGACCCCGGGAACAGCCAGCCCGAAAATACTGACGATGGATAATGCGAACGAACTATCCGCCTCAGATAAACTTTTTGCTAGAAAATTTGATGCGGCCATAGACAAGGATGTTTTGGACTTCCTGGATAACGCTGGCCGGTAATTTATTCCCCTTACTTAACAACCAGTGTCATAATAGAATGTGGCAGGCTCTCCGTTGCCGCTCCTTTCCCTTTTATCCATAGTGAATAAGGCATTTTTTTATCCGTCGTATTCATTACCACCACTACCAGGCTTCCATCGGGGTTGGCAAACGCCGTGGTTTGTAATGCCGCCCTACTCGAAGAAGCGGCGATGCGTTTGGCCCCGGCTTTGAGAAATTTCGAAAAATGACCGATATAGTAATACGCATTTGTAAAGATCAGTTTACCGGTTCGTGTATCTGCATGAACAGGCGCGAAACAGAAATTGCCTACGTGATTAGGACCGCCGTGTTCATCCAGTAATACATTCCAGTCTGTCCATGCCACAGTGCCATTATTAAAATCATTGATCATGGAATAGCCATACTTTTCGCCAAGCGACCAGTTATATACACTGTCGAGGTTGAATTTTTCCTGGCAACCTTCTGTAAATATTAAATGCTTGCCGGGGAAAGCTTCCGATACCAATTTCAGGTTGGCAAACTGCATTGGCCCGCCCGTCCAGGTTTCATACCAGTGAAAACCGATCCCCCAAACATACTTCGCCGCCTCCGCATCATTTAATATCGTACTCGCCCTTTGATATAAGAGGTCCCTGTTATGATCCCAGGCAATGAGTTTCTTTTCGCCCAGTCCCGATTTTTGTAAAGTAGGGCCAAGGTAGTTTTTGATAAAATCACGTTCATCCTCTGCTGAATAGATGCATGACTCCCAACGTTGTTTGGCCATGGGCTCATTCTGTACACTGAGGCCCCAGACGGGAATGCCTATCGACTCATAGGTCTTTATAAATTTCACATAGTAGTTTGCCCATGACTGGCTGAAAGCCGGCAGCAATTTGCCTCCCTGGAACAGGCTGTTATTATCTTTCATCCATGATGGCGGGCTCCAGGGGCTTACAAATAAACGCAGTTTGCCGCCAGCCGCGGCAATAGCGCGTTTGATAAAAGGGATCCGGAACCGTTCGTCATGTGCCACGTTAAAGCTTTTCAATGCTGCATCGTTATCTTTTACGTATGTGTAACTATCGCTTGAGAAATCGCAACTGTGGATATTGGTCCTTGCCAGTGTATACCCAATGCCCTTGGAAGGATCAAAGTAGGCCGTAAGCAACTCCTGTTGTTCTGCCTGGGGTAATTTGGCAAATGTTTCCGCAGAAGCATCTGTTAATGCGCCACCGATACCCAGGTACGACTGGAACGTTCTCGTATCATCAACAAATACACAGGGCTCCGTTTCCAGCGGCTGCCTGAATTCCTTAAAAACAAGTTTCGTATTATTTTCTGTGAGACGCAGGGTAGATTTGTCGGCCGTTGTATACACCGTTACCGTTTTACTATCGGCTGTCTTAGTCACCTGCGCCCATAAGATGCCACAGGTAATGGCCATCAAAAAACCAACAAGGAGTTTTTTCATATCGTTTGATTTTCGTAGCTCGAAGGATATGAAAATTAGAGAAAAGGACGGAGAATAAAAATTTTGCTTTTGCCACTGACACGCAGAGTGAACAAGGATTTATAAGTCTACTTTATAGCCGATGACTGGGATCAGGCCGAGTAAATATTTATAGGTTATTTTTCCGAGGGTAGGGTCATAAGACTGGCTTACCGGATTTTGTGCGTTTAAGAGGTTCTGTACACCAACAATCAGGCTACCGGTCTTCTTTTTATATTGAACTTTCCATTCGGTTTGCAGGTCTATGCGTAAAAGGGCGGATAATTTTTCTTCATAAATACGCGTATTGTCCAGAACGGTCGTTTTTTGGGTGATTGATTTGCTGAGAATGATCGGTGTTACTCTTACACCCCCATTGTGTAATATTTTCATGTCAAGGCTGAATGTGGAAGGGCGTTTTGCATGCAGGTCCCATTCTTTACCGAATAAAAAAGTCCAGGAACTGTTTGAGTTATACCGGGTATTCCGCCAGATATTATCAGAAGGCAAATACCTGGATTCGTAGACACTCAGGGTGCTGAGCAGGTAAAACTGGTCGTTCCAGTACCGCTCAAGTGTGATCTCCATTCCATAATTCTTTCCTTTACCTGTATTGGAAAGTTTTTCTATTGCATAATCATCATCCTGGTTGATAATGCTGAAACTGGTTGCCTTATCGGCCGTTACCGGAATATTGTATAAGGATTGGTAGTACAGTTCTGTTTTCAGATTCCAGTCAGGAGCCAGCTGAATACTGTAACCCACCACAAAATGTTCCGACTTGCTGTAATTCAGTCCCATATTCGGCTGAAGCGAATCGGCGCCCACTTTTATCCTGGCAAAATAATCGCCCATGGGTTGGATCTGTGCATGCAAGCCATAACCCAATGATAGATATTGATTCCTGCCGGTCATATACCTGAAACCAGCGCGGGGTTCAACCACTGAAGTTTGGTTAAGCGAAAAATACTGGCCATGCGCACCTAACTGAATTCGCAGTTTACCCGTAGGATCCCATTTCCATTGAACAAAGTACTGGGTAAGCCGTGCATTTCCACTCGCTTTTATTTTGTCTGTAAGGATATTATTTACCGCTTCCCGTTGTTGCAGGTCAAATCCTTTTACCGTTGTATAAGCGCCGATCTTCAGCAAATGATGTTTGTTTACTTTGTGGGTGGCTACTATCGAAAGAATGCCATTGTTTTCCCTGAATAGGTTATCGCGGGTAACGATCAGGGGGCCGTTGAATTTGTCTAAATGGTTGTCTCCCTCCTCGTATTTGTTTCCGTTGATACTGTAGATCGTAGTGAGTAATGTTTTTTTATCAACCAGGATACTGTGTGAAATACCCAGAACCCCGGTATTGCTTGCGTCGATGCTGCCGCTTCGTTTGGAGGGATTGCGCGTCCAGGTAACAGAATCGTTGGCGGCAACGGTATTCTGACTGCTAAGGCCGCCAAATCCAAAAAATGAAAAGTCGCCCGCTTTTTTCGCATCGAGGTGTATATTAAAAGAAAGATCCTGGAAGATGGTAGACGCATCACCGATCTTAAAACCAAACTGCTGCATGAGCGTCAGAAAACCATACCGGTAGTTTACCAGGTAAGAGCTTGCGGAGCCCTTCTTGAAATAACCTTCTTCTGCCGCATCAATTCCGATGGTACTCATTGAAAAAGTATGTTCACGTTTGTCTTTGTTTCCTTTCCTGAGATGAATATCAAAAACACCCGACAATGCATTGCCATATTCCGCCGGGAATGCACTGGTCATAAAATCAGAATTGGCGAGTAATTGTGCACTAAGGATAGAGATCCCGCCACCAGATGTGCCCACCCGGGCAAAATGGTTCGGATTCGGTATATCCACTCCTTCCATCCGCCACAAAAGACCATTGGGGGCATTCCCTCTTATAATAAGCGCATTCTTATCACCACTAGCCGTTACACCCGCAAAGGCGGTTGCGATACGGGCGGGATCATTCAATCCTGCAGCATACCGGCGTGTTTCTTCAACACTGAACATCCTGGCACTTACAACGGCCATCTCATTCAGTGGTTTTGATTTATTTATCCTGCTTTGGAGAATGATTTCTTTTCCCGTTGCGATCTCTTCTTCCATTTCTACTATAAGCGACAGTTCTTTACCGGATTCTACAGAAAGATTAGTGAGTGTGACTGTTTTATAGCCAACAAAATTTACCTGTATGGACTGCCGGCCTACCGTCACTTTTCTCAATATAAAAGAACCCCCTGAATCCGAAACAACCGTTTGGCCTGAAATCCCCAGGAGTTGAACAGAGGCGCCTGGCATGGGTGTTTTTAATGAGCGGTCTGTAATAACGCCTTTAACCAGCTGAACAGGCTTGTTCTGCGCATCAAGCGCTACAGAAATCAATACGAAAGACAGGAAAATACAAAATAGTTTCAGTTTCATTTATTCCGACAATGCTTACAGGTATCAAGATAAAGTATTTATCGAAGTGCGGGTGCACCAGTAACAGATCACGGGTTAATAGAAAAATTTAAGTATTTTCAATAGTCCGCATCTTTCATTCTCAATCATAACCTTCATGACGCACCCGGAAATTCATTTGCTGCGAAAAAGTTTTCTCTTTTCAATCGGTATCATTTGTTGTATTATAGCCATCGCCCAGAAACAACCGGTATCTGCTACCGACAGTTATTATCCTCTATTGCGGAAAAATTTTGTGGAAGGTAATGCGTATAAGACGGTAGCCTTTGTAGAATCGCGCTGGCGAATAGCGGGAAACACCGGTTTTAATGAAAGCATTTATTATGTGGAAGAAATATTAAAATCGGCTGGATATACCAAAGAAGTGAAGGGTGAAGCAGATGGCCCGCTCACATACCGCATAGAAACACGGAAAATGGCCCGCCCCACCTGGGAGCCATTGGATGCATCAGTCACGATCATCGGCGAAGCTGCTCCCTTATTGAAATACAGTACCAACCGGAACATGATCACGATCAACTCTGCCAGCACACCACCGGAGGGCGAAACGGCCGAAGTGATATATGTAGGAAAAGGGACAAAGGCGGAACTGGAAGGAAAGGACCTGAAAGGAAAGATCCTTTTTGGCGAAACCGGTATCGGTTCCCTGTATAATACTGCGATGGCAAACGGTGCGATCGGGGCATTGGCGTTTTCGATACCGGCGTATACCAAGCCGGAAAAAAATATTCATTCCATCCAGTTCTCGAGGATTAATTATTCGGATCCTAAAAAGCAGAAATGGGGCATTTTATTATCTTATGATGCGAAAGAAAAATTAAAAGCGGCGCTGGCAAAAGGACCGGTAAGGATAAATGTGAAAACATCTTCCAGGATCTATGAGTCGGAAGAACTCACTATCGTTGCCAATGCGCGCGGCGCAGCTAAGCCGGATGAACGTTTTGTTTTCAGCGCACATGTGCAGGAACCGGGCGCGAATGACAATGCAACGGGTGTGGCCACGCTTGCAGAAATGGCAAGGGTAACGGCTGCGCTGGTAAAAGATAAAAAATATAGACCCCAAAGAACCATTACTTTTTTATGGGGCGATGAGATCGTTTCTACACACCGGTATATTACTGATGATTCTGTAAGAGCAAAGGGGATTCATTGGGGACTAAGCCTTGATATGGTTGGGGAAGATGTGACCAAGACCACGGGCAGTTTCCTGATCGAAAAAATGCCAGATCCGTCAGCTATATGGACAAGGGGAAAGGAGAAACACACCGAATGGGGTGGAAGGCCATTGAAAGAATCGGATATGTTCCCGCATTACTTCAATGATTTTTTATTGAACCGTTGCCGGCAACAGGCAAAGGAAACCAATTGGGTAGTGAATGTAAATCCCTATGAGGGTGGAAGCGATCACCAGCCCTTTCTGAATGCAAAGATCCCCGGCCTGCTGATGTGGCATTTTACAGACGAGTTTTATCATACTGATGGCGACAGGCTGGACATGGTATCTGCCAGTGAGATGAAAAATGTAGGTGTGAGTGCCCTGGCAGCAGCCTATACATTGGCTTCAGCGGATTCGAAAACAACGCTTTCCCTGATCGAAGAAATAGCCACTAATGCTATGAACAGGTTGCAGATTGAATATTTACTAAGTAAAGAAGCGATACAGAAAGGCGCTGCTTTAGCTGGCGAACAGCATATTTTAAACGTTTGGGCCGATTGGTATAAACAGGCGCTGGGTAAAATGACAGATATCAATACCACAGAAATTACGCCCGAAATACAGTCAAAAATTGACAATGCGCAGAAAGCGGTCATGGTAAAAAACGAAGAGCTGACTAATTTGCTGGCGGGAAATAAGTAATCAGCTATTCATGACGCTGTCCAGCGCCGCGCGCACTTTCTTAAGGAAGGGGGGAACGATCAGGAATGGATCCCCCGGTGTGAGGGTTTCGATGGGCAGGTATCCGCGATAGGTTGATTCATTTACGATTCGAAACAGTTTTTCAAGGTCCATGTCCTCTGTTTTTCCATTATAATTCAGCTTCTCTTTTACCTGCCAGTTAACCGCGTGGTTGGCTGTTTTCCTGATCTCACTGTACGGTTCCAGTGTTACAAAACTGCCGGTGTCGAGCACAAGGCCGAACCATTCACTATTTACTTTTTTGATAATATCCATTGCCTGGTCGGCTGTTTTCACAAAATCGTTATGATTCTGAACGGCAACGATCACACCCATTTTTTTACCATATTCCGCGCAGGTGATAATATCTTCAATGATCCATTGTTCCACTTCTTCCCAGGTATGGCCTGGCGGTAAAGCTTTCCCGGTAAATATGCGGATAACGGGCGCACCCAGTTTAGCAGCTACTTCTATCCATCTTTTTACAAATAAAACTTCCGCCGCTCTTTTCGTTTTATCCGGTTCGGCAAATTCATTGCGTATACCGGTACCGCTTATCTCTACACCCAGCGTATGCGCTTTTCTTTTTAAATGGTAGATATACTCATCGGAAGGGATCTCAGGGTAACCCGGAAAATAATACCCTGTCATATCTATTGCATCAAAATTTTCCTTCGCACAAAATTCCAATACCTCGTCTAACGTAGTTTTTTTATTTGTCAGCGGGTTATTGAATGAATAGGCATTCAAACTTATTTTAAAACGGTTACCGGCAGCGCTGTTTATTTTTTTTACTTCCTGCGATCCGGCTGTAAAAGGAATATTGGCAATACCGGCAACAGCAGAAGCGGTTACAACTGATTTTAAAAATTTTCTTCTTTCAAACGTTTTCATAAACGGTTATTAAATTGATCAGGAAAATAACTGTCAAATTTTCAAATTACCCATACACAAATTGCTCCATCGCTTTCATAGATCCAATGGCATCCGATGCAGAACAGGGGTTAGCGCCTTTACCCAGAAAATACGCAGTTACTTTTTCGATCATAGGTTGCTGAATATGTTCAGGCGGCACAAACTTGATCAGCTCCTCCGTTTCGTGTTTTTGTACCGAAAGCTGGTGTCCGAATACCGGGAAACTGATACGTCCCCCAGATCCTATGATCTCAAATCTATCTTCCTGCATTCCTTCACCCACCGTAAAACACCATTGCCCGGTAAACAGGATATCACCCGGTAATTGCATCATTCCTGTAACAATATCTTCTGCGGTATACAACCCCGCCTGGTTGGCGCTCATACCGATAGAGCGGAGCGGGTTGCCAAAAAAGTAAAGCACAAGATCCAGCTGGTGCGGTGCCAGGTCGTAAAATAAACCTGCACCTGAAATAGCCGGATCAACACGCCAGTTGGCTTCTGTATGCGCAATGATAGACGATTGATCGGGTTGTAACATACTTAACCTGACAGAGCGGATCTTACCGATCGCATTTTCTGCCAATAATTTTTTCACTTCCAGGAACATTGGCAATGCCCGCCGGTAATGAGCCACACTTAAGGGGATACCGGTTTCATCTGCAACCGCCTGCATACGCAGGCAGGAAGCAGTGTCGGTGGCCATTGGCTTCTCAACATATACCGGTTTGCCTGCCAGTAATGCGGCGACAGCATAGGGCTCATGGTATTTTGGTGGAGTGGCTACATATACGGCATTTACGTCAGGGTCATTGATGAGGTCAGATGCATCTGCATACCATTTAGGCACGCCATGACGCTGTGCATAGTCTTTGGCTTTTTCGGCATCCCTCCGCATCACCGCCACCAGCGAAGAACCGGGAACCTTGTTAAAGGCAGGACCGCTTTTTAGTTCCGTAACATTACCGCAACCGATAATGCCCCAGTTGAGGTGTGTAGACAGAAGAGGTGTTTTGACAGTAGGCATCGAGGGTCTTAAAGTTAAGAACTATTTCTTGCCCCCGCTACTACATCGTTTTCGTAAATTTACACAGCCGGGTACCACCGTTCCTGCGAAAAATAGACAAAATTCACAGAAGGTAAACGTACCTGTTTTCACCCCGCTGCCAGGTGCAAATGATCCTGGAAGATATAAACCTGTAAAACAAGATCATGAAAAAAACAAGAAGGACTTTTATCAGGAACCTGGCACAGGGCTCTGCAGTAGTTGCATTTGGCGGGGCGGGACTGGGATTCACCGCAAAAAACTATCGTAAGATCATGGGCGCGAACGACCGTATACGTGTTGGCGTGATCGGCTGCAATGGTAGGGGCGCTGCTATGGCTCCCATTTTTGCCAAACAGGCTAATACAGAAGTGATCTATATCTGTGATGTTGATGAAAAAGCAAGGACAAAGGGGATAGAAGCGGTTGTTAAAACCGGAAAAGATGCGCCTAAAGGAGAAAATGATTTTCGTAAGGCCCTGCTCGATAAGAACATGGATGCCGCCTATATAGCCACACCCGATCACTGGCACGCACCCGCTGCCATCATCTGCTGCGCAGCTGGTAAACATGTATATGTTGAAAAACCTTTATCACATAATCCACGTGAAGGTGAACTGGCGATCGCCGCCGCAAGAAAATTCGACCGCGTGGTTCAGATGGGCTCACAAAGAAGGTCATGGTCGCTGCTCACAGAAGGGATCCAGGCATTACACGAAGGTGTGATCGGCAAAGTGCACCTCGCAAAATGCTGGTACACCAATTCACGCAAATCGATCGGTATCGGCAAACCCGCTCCTGTACCCGCCGGCCTGGATTATGATCTCTGGCAGGGCCCTGCGCCGCGTATGGCGTATAAGGATAACCTGATACATTATAACTGGCACTGGTTCTGGCATTGGGGAACAGGCGAGGCATTGAACAATGGTACGCATGAAGTGGATGTGGCGCGTTGGGGACTGGGACTTGATTATCCTACCACCGTGAATTCTACCGGTGGCCGTTATTATTTCAAAGGAGACGACTGGCAAACACCCGATACACAAATCATTACATTCAATAGCCCCGAAGCGACCATTATCTGGGAGGGCCGCAGTTGTAACCAGTTCAAGGTGCAGGGATCTGATCGTGGTATTTTATTCTATGGAGAGAAAGGAAATTTATTAACCGGCCACAATGGCTACACGATCTATGACGACAAAGGCGCCATCCTTAAAGAAGTAAAATCCAACGCAGTAATAGATGGGCGGAACACGGCCAGCCCCAATGAAGATCTTGACGCAGTTCATATTACCAATTTCCAGGAAAGTGTCCGTTTACATAAACGACCCAATGCCGATGTTGAAACAGGATATAAAAGTACGCTTTGGGTGCAATTGGGAAATATTGCGCAGCGTATGGACCGTACCCTGCAGATAGACCAGGCGAATGGGCATATTAAAAACGACAAACAGGCGATGGAACTATGGAGCCGCAAGTATGAAGCCGGCTGGAAACCAACTGTATAAATAACGACAACATATTTTTTCGAATCAATCATAAAACGATCCGCATGTCATCAAGAAGAAATTTTATTCAACAAACAGCGCTGGGCCTTGCCGGTTCAGTAGCCATTCCCCTGCTGGGAAGAGCAACTTCCGGTCAACCAGGTTCTGTAGAAAGCAGCGCAGCCGCATCCGAACTGATGCCCGTTGGTGTTGCAGGATACACCTTTGCAAAGTTTGATACTGATCAGTCGATTGCCATGATGAAAAAACTGGGCGCTCACAATCTTTCCCTGAAAGAGATACATCTACCACTGAACAGCAGCGATGAAAGAATAAAAACCGACATGGCTAAATATGCGGCAGCCGGGATCAATGTATATACGGTAGGGGTTATTTATATGAAAACAAAGGAGGCGGTTGACCAGGCTTTTCAATACGCCAAAAAAGTGGGTGTGGGTATGATCGTAGGTGTGCCTTCTTACGATGTGCTGGATTATTCGGAAGCGCAGGTAAAAGCATATGATATCAAACTGGCCATCCATAATCACGGGCCAAGCGATCCCCTGTACCCAAGCCCGAAAGATGTATACGACCGCATAAAAGATAAAGACCCGAGAGTAGGATTATGTATTGATATCGGTCATACAAGAAGAGCGGGAGTGCTTCCCGAACAGGTAGTGAAACAATACAGGGACCGCTTATTCGATCTCCATATCAAAGACGTAACAGCCGGTGTGGAATCGGGCAAAGCAACTGAGATCGGAAGAGGGATAATCGATTTTCCTGCCTTGGTGAAAGCGCTGAAGAAAATTCATTATAAAGGTGTTTGCAGTATCGAATACGAAAAAGATATGACCGATCCGATGGTCGGTATCTCCGAATCGCTTGGATACTTCAGGGGTGTATTGGCTGCCGAGGGGTAATGATTTATCGGTTTACTGATTTGGCTGTACCCCTTTGCAGTTAAGGTCGTACAACCTTCTTGCGTCGTAATATTTTTTTGATTCTGATATCAGGAACGACTGGCAGCCTTCATCACGTTTGCCCATATCTATTAACGCAATACCGCGGTAATACTCTGCTTTTCCGTCTGTTGCCGTTTTGGTAGCGAGCCCCATATCGAGGTACTTTACTGCCTGGCCATAATCCTGCATCAGGAAATAGGACAGACCTATATTTTCCATCGCCGCATAAAAATTTACATTGATCTTCAGTGCTTTTTCGTACAGGTCAATGGCATTTTTAAAATCACTCTTCATAAAAGCATCATTACCTCTTTTGAACACATCGTAAAAGATCGCGCTGTCTTTTAAGGCGCCGGTTGGCGGAACATTTGCATTGGCAGGCGGTTGTGCCGCATTCTGCTGGGGCGAGGGCTGTCCCGGGGGCGGGTTCTGTACAACGCCGGTTTGGGCAGGTACTTTA
Organism: Bacteroidota bacterium; assembly: GCA_025352905.1. Taxonomy (GTDB): domain Bacteria; phylum Bacteroidota; class Bacteroidia; order Chitinophagales; family Chitinophagaceae; genus Sediminibacterium. The sequence continues at coordinate 14,624 of JANXRX010000321.1, forward strand.
TCGCCCGCCATCTGGTGCATGGCCCTGCTGTTATTCATACTCACAGAGTCGGTTGGGAACATAGCGAGCGCGGTATCGGCAACTTTCAACATGTAGGGGATAGGGTATTTCATCACTGTTAGTGCATACAGGTAATTATTCCAGGCGCCTGCACTCAGGTTATCTTTCCTGTATTTTGTGAAAAGCGTAAATGCTTTTTTCAAGCGGATCGAATCGTTTTTATTTGCACAGGCGAAAGCCAGTAAGCCAAAATAGGCAAGGTTCCTGGGCCGGTTATTAAAGGCGATGATCGCATATTTATAAGCGCTGTCGTACTGTTTATTCTCAAAATACATCTTGCCCTTTAAGAATTCCGCATAAAAAAGATAAGGATTTTCTTTTGCCACATTGGCAAGCATGGCAACGGCTTCATTGTATTTTTTATCTGAAATAAGGTAGCGTCCTTTAATGGAACTGATAGGCAGTCCCCACATGGTTACTGTTGGAACGGGTGGGAACTGGTCATTTACCTCATCGGCCTTATGAGTTTGTATATCTGCATTCGTATCATCAAAGGTGGTATTCTGAACGATCATCGATTGCCAATTCTGATAAGAATAATAAATGGCAGGTAACGTTAATAAGGCAGCGACTATGATATACACCGGTAGCCAGCGCCGGCCGTTATTTTTCTGCGGATCTTTTTCGATCGGCCGGAGGCGATAGTTTTCACTGATGTTCAATGCAAAGAAAAGGATGAAATACAATTGCATCGTGGCCCGCTCTAACGGAAAATTGAGGTTGGAATCCACGAAATAGGCAGCCAGCCCGATTAGAGAGATCAGCAGCGGTATTTTCTTTTCATTGGGTATTGTTTTCGAAAACAAATTTTTGAGCGAGAAGATCGGGGCCAGCAGGAAAAGCAACAGGTATGCAACGCCACCGAAAATACCAGTTTCACCAAACGATTCCAGGAAATCATTGTGTGCGTGAACACTGATGGCATTGTCATTGTTATACAATCTTTCATACGGGATCGAAGTGATCTTCCAGTTCCCATATCCTGTACCTGTAAACGGATGGTCCCTGAAAAGATTTATGGCTGCGCGCCAGATATTGCTTCTGCCTGAAGTACCCGTATCAGACAAATTAATACTGCTTACGCGCTCTGTAAATGTGCCAAACCCTGTATTCACCGTATCTGTGGCTATTCTTCTTTCCGTATCAATGGTTACCTGCGTAACCAGTACACTAATAATCACCGGAACCACGAACAGACCCAGTTGCCTTACCAGTATCCGGCCTTCTTTGTGTTGGGTAAAATGATAAATACAAAAAACAATAAAGATCAGCAGTTCCGCAAAAACCCCTACAATGGCAGAACGCGTATTGGTAATAAAAAGAGTATACAATATAAAAGTTAAAATCACCAGGTTGATGACTTTTTGAATCCGCTTGCCGGTAAAGACACAATATAAAACAAAGGGTATTTTTATCAGGATGCCACTGGCAAAAACGTCTTTATTACCCGTATTGCTCTTCATGTTCAAAATAGCCACACCAATACCATTGCCCGGTACATCGGAAAAAAATCCCTGTATCGCCTCCACACATTTGAGCAGAACGATAACGGCAATGATCTGGGCCACATAAGCGAAGATCTTTTCAGATCTTTGCCATAGCAGCAGGATATTGATAACCCCGATAAAAGCGATCACAAGCCTTGAATAAGATACCAGGAACTCTGAAGTATTGAATGCGGAAAAAAAGCTTAATCCCGCTATCATAAAATAAAACACATACACCAATAGCGGTGTTTTAACAACGGTATTCCGGAACTGATCATCATACCCGCTGCGGTTATTCCGGTTACCCATATATAAATAGAGGATCACGCACAGGTTCAGTATGCCGAGATACAACCATTGCGGCCCGTTATAATCGATCGCATCACCCTTGGGGATAAATTCAAGAAAGAGATACAGACATATAATAACCAGTTTAACATAATCAGCCGTCGTAAGCTTATCGAAAGTGGCACCTGCCAAATTTTTTTTACCTTTCATATCACTAAATTAGGCAATTTGTATATTCTTATGCGTACCTCTTCTTCTCTTTTCATTGTATTTATGCTTTGTGGATATTATGCCGCCGCGCAACCCGCTGCATACACCAGTTCCAATGCGCATTCGCATAATGACTATGCACAACCGGTTCCTTTTTTTGCCGCATACGATGCGGGCTTTGGTTCTATTGAAGCCGATATCTTTTTATCGGGTAACCAGTTGCTGGTTGGCCATAACACTGCAGATCTTACCGCCACCAGAACCCTGGAAAAACTGTATCTTATTCCATTGGATTCCTGTGTGAAAGCCCATCATGGCAATGTTTATGAACAGGCAGGTAAAAAACTGGTGCTGCTGATAGATGTTAAAACCGAGGCGGTGAGCACTTTGTATAAATTGATAGAAATATTAAAAAAATATCCTTCTCTTATCAATACCCCAACCCTTGTGGTGGCCATTTCGGGAAACAGGCCCGACGCGTCTTTGTTTGATAGCTATCCCTCTTTTATCTGGTTCGATGGGGTCTTGTCCTTTTCCTATCCAAAAGAAGCCATGCCCCGGATAGCACTGTTAAGCGATAACCTGAAAAGCTATACGGCCTGGAATGGCAATAACGACCTGCCTGGCGAAGAACTGGAAAAAATACGGGTTGCGATCCAAAAAGCACATGCGCTACACAAGCCCGTACGTTTCTGGAATGCTCCCGATACCCCCACAGCCTGGGAAAAACTGGTAGGGTTGAGGGTGGATTATCTCAATACAGATCATATCACGGAACTTGCCGCTTTCCTGCGCAGGTAGGGCATTGGGTGCCGTTTTTTCAGCTAATAGGGTAGATTTTGCCTGTTCAGGCGGCCTGAATAACGGATTAGCCGGTCTAAAAACGGTAAAACCCACGGAATTCACTACATTTAGTCTTTAAAAATTAATATTATGGCAACAGGAGTTGTAAAATGGTTCAATGATTCAAAAGGTTTCGGATTCATCACACCGGATGACGGTGGCGAAGATCTGTTCGCGCATTTTTCTGCTATTAACATGGGCGGATTCAAATCTTTGAAAGAAGGTCAGAAAGTGTCCTTCGAAGTAACAGACGGTAAAAAAGGTAAACAAGCTTCAAATATTCAGTCGGCTGAATAGCGGAACTGCGCGAAATTTTCCTGTAGAATACTGTATTTCTGTAGCCCTGTCTTGATAAGTATATCATTACAGGGCTATTGAGTTCCGTAGCCTTACCGCTTTTCTTAACGGGGGCAGTCCATTTTACTCAACACTTTTGCCCTGTTAAAAGGATGGATAGATAATAACAGATAACCGCCCCCATTTAATTCGGGGTATTTTTTGAATACGCCCAGGTTATGCACCCCCAATACAAGCGGCCCCAGTTTAAGCGCGGCGCCCACCCATAACTGACCCTGGGTATTATATTGAACAGGCATATACGCACCCCAGCCAATCGTTTCCCATCTCGGTGTAACAGTCAGCAAATTCAATTCTCTTGTATGCAGTCTTGTGGGGTCTGATGTTGAATAGAAATTCAGGCTCATCTCACTGTTTACATAAAAATGATCACCCAGGTTCTTGTCAACATTTATAATCAGCCTTGTTGGATTGCTCACACTAAAATTACCGGTAAGGGAACTACTCGAAACAAAGAGTGTGGCCAGAGAATCTTTTAATGACTGCAGGCTGGAAGGGTTGTTTATTTTACCGTCGATGGTATTATCCGGAACAGTGGAAATGGGTTGATTGAACTGGCTCGAATTGGCGCTGGTTGCAAAAGTATTCGAACCGATATCCATCAGGCTCACACCGATCTTCCAGCTATAATTCAGGTTGTTATTACCTGTACTGGCGTTCAGGTCAGAATAAATAAGGTACTCGATACCCAGGCTCATACCCAGGCCCAGCTTTGCTTTACTCAGAAAAGTATTGCCCGTGCCACCATCATAATTGTCGGAATACCCAAAAGCGCCACCTCCATTGGTGAATGTGTAGGTAGTATCAGTAGCATTCTTTGCTTCCAGGAAACTTAATTTATTGACCTTGATATAAGCGCCTGAAATCCCTTTCATGATTTGCAGGGTTACTCCACCGCTGAGCTTAGAAGTACTGTTCTCCAGCAATACCTGCGAATAGTTAAGATCGCCCTCCAGCCAGCCCGAATGCGTAACAAAGCCCTGCACATACGGGGTATTGCGATTGGTTGTGAGGAAGCTATGAATACTGCTGATTGTATCATCAATATTAACCGGTAAGGTTTTCACATGGTTATAGGTTCTCGCCCTGATATTAAAATTCACGGCTTTGGTATTGTCGATCTTGTATAAAAAATTAAAAAAACTGAGGTCAATATTGGCATGAATAAAATGACTGCTAACGCCTTGCCGGAACCTGAGCCCGGAGCTATCGATGTACACGGAATTGGAACTCAATTTCAACTGGAGCGACAGCAGGCTGAGATCCCACTGGTAGGCCGATTGCACAGAAGCAGCCGGGTTATTGAAAACAGCCGTACTTCCTGTATAGGGTGAGCCATTCAAAGCCTGGTACCCCTGGGCTTGAACAAAACAGGGATATAAGAACAAAAAAATAAACAGGCGGATGCCGGGCTGCTTCATCAATACAAATAAAGATAGTTTTTATCATTTGCCCGAAGGTTTTTGTAGGTTGTAGCGTCTAAATCATTAATAAAGTAATACTTGAACGAACCGGAACTCATCCTTTCACTGCAAAAAGGTGATCCTCAGGCATTTAAACTGCTGGTGGATTCACGGCAGAACATGGTATATAATACCGTGTTGGGGATAGTTCAGGATGTACAGGAGGCCGAAGATATTGCCCAGGAGGTATTTATCCAGGTATACCAGTCGATCCGCAGTTTCAGGGGCGAATCAAAACTGTCTACCTGGATCTACCGGATATCCGTAACTAAGGCGCTGGATGCGGAAAGGAGAAAAAAAGCGAAAAAAAGGCTTGCTGGCCTGCGTTCGATAATGGGTTGGGATGACAGCCCGGAGCCGGTTCATTTTGATCATCCTGGTGTTCAGTTAGAGAACAGGGAAAAAGCAGCGGTTCTTTTCAAAGCCTTGAACGGGCTGCCGCAAAACCAACGGATCGCTTTTATATTGATACGGACAGAAGGATTAGGGTACGAAGAAACGGCGCTGATCATGAAGATAACCGTAAAAGCTGTTGAAGCGCTGATGCACCGGGCAAGGGAAAATTTGCGGAAGAAACTGGAGAGGTATTATGAAGAGAGATGACGAATTTTTTGAATTGGCGAGATAAGGGATCAAATTAAAATCTTTATATGAACGATAGAAAACGGATTGAACAGCAGGTTGAAGAAACACTTGCGAGCCTTGATCGACTACAGGGGGTGGAGGCGCCGGCCTTCTTTTATACGCGTTTACAGGCAAGGATGGAAGGACGGCAGCAGGCACCCGGTTTTTGGAACCTGCTTACCA
>JANXRX010000014.1 GCA_025352905.1 Bacteroidota bacterium
CGCCACTTTCTCGCGCCTGCTCGGGTTTTCTTTTACGGCAGAACATCCAATTGCCCCGCCGATCAGGGGAATCTATACGAAGTAGCATTTACCCTTTAGGAATTAGTATGGAATGCATTGTAAAACAAATGTATCCGTAACGGGGAAAAAAATGGCCAATATTATGTTTTTATTACCCTTTGCGAGAGAAGAGACAACTGTTGCATACAGCTCTATCTTTAAAACATGCAAACGCTCTACAACCATTCCGGCGAACTGATCGCTTATCATTACCAGAACATGCTTATCCATCCTGAGAACATGGAGGTGATGGGCCTGGTTTTGGGTAACTGTGTATATGACCGCCAGGCAAAAGTATTGGGCAAACTTTTCCAGCAACAGGTGCATAATATAGAGGGCGAGATCATTGCCGGCCAGTCTGATATTTCCTCACCGCTACCACAGGGTTTCAATATTACCCGTTGCATATTGCAGGCATGGCATATCCTGGTTAAAGTGAAGGATCATTCAGGCCCATGGGTAAAAGCGGGCACTAACTGGGCCCGTACCTCACTCGCAGAGTTGCTGTACACGACAGAACCGGCATATGCGTAATGCCAGAATTCGTTCCGCTCCTGGTATTAAGGTATATGAAAAGAACCTCATTGCTCATGAGGTTCTTTTGTATAGGATTGTGTAGAAATTTATTTTTTCTTTTGCCCCGCAGGGATTTTCTTAGGAGCCGCTTTTTTTGGCGCTGACTTTTTGGGAGCCGCTTTTTTAGGCGATGCTTTCTTGTTAGCAACCGGTTTAGCAGGTTTATGATGAAGGCCATCCGCCAGGAATTTGCCGGCTTTCTTTACTAATTTCTGTAATTTTTTCTCATCTACCATGTGTTTAAAACCCGCCAGTACCATGTGCAGCTGAATGGATAATTTTTCCCGCAGTTCCTTTTTAGGATGTGCGGCTTTTTTAATTTTTTTTGGCATACATTATCGAATTGTTTGACAATTTACTGATTTTTGGTCTAAAGAGGCCTAATAACACAATTGTTAACATACCGGGTAGATCAGGTTTAGCCAAGCTCCATCTTTTGAAGGAATGAAAGAAGCTTTCAAGAAATGCCCGCGCACCTTGATAATAAGGGCTACATCCGCGGTTGTTGCCAATTTTCCACACACCAATCAAATTACACCACAGATTACACAGATCCTCGCCGTGATAATCTGTGAATCTGTGGCTTTTACTCTTCTCCAACTGGTATCATAATTGTACTATCCACCGTAAACAAGCCATGAAAAACCCCATATTCAACCGCCGGCACATTACCGAATATTTTGTATATGGCTTCATGGCATCCGTACTGTTTATCATTCCGGTACTGCTGTTCCTCAGCCATGCGCAATATGGGCACCTTTATTATGTATGCGGAGGTACCGGCTTGTTCATGTTCACCATATTTTTCTATGCCCTGCAACTGGTTAATCGGCCCTACGACAGTAAACGCGCAGTTTCGATGCTTATCGCAGGCAACCTGGCCACGCTGGCTGGTGTCCTGTTCTCTGTATTGTTCGTCCTAATCTCTTTCCTGATCACTTATCCCGGGTTATTCTCCTCTATACCTACAGAAAATGTTTTACGCAATGCGCCAGCCAGCCTGCAGTCAGATAATCCTGCTAACCTGCTTTTTATGATCCTGGTCTTCACCATCTTCGGAAATGCATCCGTAGGCGCTTTTGTTTCTGTTGTAACCGCTTATGTAGGCAAGAAAAACCAGACGATAGATAAGCCGGCGCAGTTAACGGCAAATTAAAAGGCAATTTCTAAATAGGTACTGTTTACAAATTACAGAATGTGATCGATGCACAAAACGATCCGTTAACCAAGCTGGGAGATTCCCGTACCTCGCAAACCTATATGACATCATTGGGTACCAAAACGGCAGCGGCTAATGACTATACCTATGACGTGAACGGTAACCTGCTGAAGGACCTGAACAAGGATATCGGAACAGCAGGCGCATCGGGTATCCAGTACAACCACCTGAACCTGCCTTACCAGTTAACAGTACAGGGCAAAGGAACGATCACTTATATTTATGATGCAACAGGCAATAAGCTGGAGAAAAAGGTCATTGAAACGGGAAGTTCTGCCAAAACCACGGTAACAGACTATGTAAACGGCTTCGTTTATGAAAATAATGTGCTACAATTCTTCGGGCAGGAAGAAGGAAGGATAAGAATGAAGCATACAACTCCTGTTAGTAACCCTGCGGTATATGCGTTTGATTATTTT
>JANXRX010000051.1 GCA_025352905.1 Bacteroidota bacterium
TAGAGAGCATGGCACAAACCAATAGCAGCAATGGCTTCATAAGAGGGCTTTATCAACATCCTGTTCCCGGGCACACAAAATCTTTGCCCTGTGAAACAGAACGCGACAAAACTAAAAAGGTTACAGGTGCGGCACTGTTAAAAAAACGGCAAGAAATATGGGCGGAAAATAATCTGTGACAGGCGGTGGGAAAACAATTTGAAAATGGGGGCGCCACCCAGGGGTGGCAAGGAGCAAACAAAAAAAGGCCCCCGCAATGCGAGGGCCTTCCTTTTCAAAATTTAAAAATGTTACACTTTCAAATTACTTAATCCCGTATTTGAATTTGTAGCGCTCGTATAATTCTTTCTGTTTGTTATCCAAATTAACCTGGCGGCCCTGTATAAAGGCATTGGTAACGGTACTGCTTTTCATGTCGAGGATATCTCCGTCGCTGATGATGATATTGGCGTCTTTGCCTGCTTCGAGAGAACCGGTCCTGTCGTCCACACCCAGGATTTTTGCTGCGTTCAGGGTAATGGCCTGTAATGCCTGTTCTTTGGTTAAGCCATAGGTAGCGGCGGTTCCTGCATTGTAAGACAGGTTGCGGTAGCGGGCCTCTTCATGTGTATCATTTAACGCAAACAATACGCCGGCTTTCTGTAAAGCGGCTGGTGTTTTGTAAGGCTGATCCACATCATCGTCTTCTGTAGACGGAAGCGCGTGCTCCTGTCCGAGTATCACAGCCACATTATTCGCTTTGAGCAGGTCGGCTATCTGGAAGCTTTCGCTTCCGCCAACGATCACCACATCAAAACCGAATTCTTTTGTAAAGTCGATAGCGATCAGCATTTGTTTGATCTGGTCGCCATGTACAAACAGTTTCTGTTTCTTATCGAATAATCCTTTTACTGCTTCAAATTTCAGGTTGGTATTGGTATGGGCCGTTTCCTGCAGGTATCCTTTTGCCTGGCGGAAAAAAGATTTGATCTCTTCCACTTTTTCAAGCGCTGCTTTTGCCGGGTCCGCTGCTGCACCGCCGCCGCCTAAACCACCGGGAAATCCACCAGGAAAACCTCCGCCGCCGCCCCTGCGGCCAAAACGGCTGATAAAGCTGGGCATATTCAGGTGAATACCACCATCCATTTTATATGCGGCATCTTCCCAGTTCCATGCATCCAATTGTACTACGGTAGAAGAACCGCTGATTGTGCCACCCTCAGGCGTAACACTGGCCAGCAGGATCCCGTTTGAGCGCAACACGCCGATCACGCGGGAATCTGTATTATAGGCGGTGATAGAACGGATGCTGGTATTGAATTCGCCCAGTTCCGAATAATCATTGCTACCCCTTACGCCTGCGCCGATCTCTTTTAACCCGAGATCGGTAGAAGAAAGGATCAGGCCCGGATATACGTGTTTGCCTTTGGCATCCACCACTTTGGCATCGCTGCCGGAAACAGAGATCCCGGCGGCTACGTTAACGATCTTGCCGTTACTTATTTCAACAGTTGCGTTTTCCATAACCGTACCATTGCCAATGTGCACGGTACCGTTGGTGATATATAATTTACCCTTAAAATCTTTGGCGGGGTATACTACTTCCTGTGCCTGTAAAGAACCGGCGACCAGTAGCAGCAATGCGCTTATCGTACTAAATATTTTTTTCATGATCGGTCGGTTTATTGGTTAATGTTTTCTCCTTCCTGGATATCAACGGTGTACAATCCATTGTGGTGATCGTGATCGCCACAACTTAAGATGAACTGCCAGCTGGGCTCAGCGGGTCTTACCCCTGCGCCACCCACTCTCTTCTCGCCGATCATCTTCTGCGTCAGGCGGAACCTTTCCGCGCTGATCTTTTTACGTTGTTCCGCATCTTTTTCCCTGTCGAAATAAACAATACCATCCACAATTGTTTTTTCAGATTTGGCATAAATGCTCAAAGGATTATCGCTCCAGATCACAATATCCGCATCCTTACCCGCTTTGATACTTCCTACCCTGTCTTCTACATGAAGCGCTTTGGCTGGATTCAGGGTTACCATCTTCCAGGCATCTTCTTCCGGAACACCGCCATAACGTACGGTCTTGCCGGCTTCCTGGTTAAGACGACGCGCCATTTCTGCATCATCAGAATTGATACACACATTCAGGCCCATCTTATACATCACAGCCGCATTGTATGCCATCGCATCCGTTACTTCCACTTTGTAATAATACCAGTCGGAGAAAGTAGAGGCATTGGAACCATGCGCTTTCATTTTGTCGGCCACTTTATATCCTTCGAGGATGTGTGTGAACGTGTTGAATTTGAAACCATATTTATCACCCACACGCATAGCGGCAGTGATCTCGCTCTGTACATAAGAGTGACAGGTTATAAAACGTTTTTTGTTCAGGATCTCCACCAGCGCATCCAGTTCAAGATCCCTTCTTGTTTTTACCGGGTCGGCTTTCATGGCACGCTCATAATCCCTTGCACGGGCAAACGCATCATTCAATACTTCTTCCACACCCATACGCGTATCCGGGAAACGGTTATTGTTTTGAGATGTGGTCCTTTTTACATTTTCACCAAGCGCGAATTTGATAAAGGGATCCCATCCTTTGAATTTCAGTTCCTCATCATTGGCGCCCCAGCGGAGTTTGATCAGCTGTGTCTGGCCACCAATGGTATTGGCAGAACCGTGCAGGATATGCGAAGAGGTAACGCCACCGCTTAACTGGCGATAGATATTGATATCTTCTGGGTTGAGGTTATCGCCTATACGTACTTCAGAGGTTACCGACTGGCCGCCTTCATTGATAGAAGCAGCTGCAATATGCGAGTGTTCATCAATGATACCCGCGGTTACATGTTTACCCGTTCCATCGATCACCCTTGCACCGGCATCGCTCAGGTTCTTGCCTACTTTGGCGATCTTGCCATCTTTTACTAATACATCTGTATTTTCCAGTCTGCCTTCTTTTTCATTGGTCCAAACGGTTGCGTTCCTGATCAGCAGGTTTTCCTGTTTGGGCGCTTCTTCCCAGCCATAGCCATCAAAAGGGAAGGTAACTTTTGCCATACGCTGCGGAAAATTCGGGCGTCTCCTGGCCGAATCAGTAGCAGCGGGGGCAGCAGCTGTAAAGCTGGCCGTCCAGGTAACTTTATTACCAGCCGTATCTTCGCCATTACCGTTCCAGGTCATACCATTTGATACACCGCTTAAACGATATTGTGCAACGGCAGCGCCACCGCCGCCACCAGCACCACGTCCTCCGCCAAAACCACCACCACCAGGAACTCCCCCGCCACCGCCTTGCGGCCGCCTGGCAGGAGTCGTGGAAAAACTGAGTTTTATTAGCTTGCCATCAAAACTGAATTTGCCGGTCAGGGTATCTTTCCCGATCACATTGGCCGCTGCGGCGCTTTTTACATCAAGCGTATAATTAACGGTTCCGTTGGAAGAAGTGATCGCCAAAGCATACGTGCCCTTTACATCATACCAGGCATCTTCTTTGATCGCATACTTATCTCCCTGTACCCAGTTATTATAAAAAACGGTTTTTTCAGCAAATACCGGTCCTGAAGTAATAATGAAATTGGCCAGCTTACCTGTTTCGAGGCTGCCTACTTTATCATATACACCCAGTAAAGTAGCAGGCACTTTTGTTAATGCTTCCAGCGCTTTTGTTTCTGTCAGGCCCAGTTCCATGGCCTTGCGCAGGTTGGTAAGGAATTGCCTGGAATCCCTGAGATCGGCAGTGGTCAGGCAAAAAGGAATATTTGCTTTTTCCATAGCGGCGGCATTTGTAGGCGCCAGCTCCCAGTGTTTCATATCAGCCAATGAAACAGCTCTTGCGTCATTTGGGTCTTCCACATCCATAGCGGTAGGAAAATTCAGGGAAAGGATATACGTTGCCTTGGTAGCCGCGATCTCTTTGATACGCTGGTATTCGTTGCCACCGCCTTTGATAATATATTGAACGCCGAACTCTTTGGCGATCCTGTCGGCACGCAGATCGTTCCATTTATCATCCGCTTCAAAGATCTGCGGTAACGACTGGTTATCGTTCCATGCCTGTAAAGAAAGGTTGGTTCCTTCTTTGCTGCCGGGTTTGTTCTTATACCATTGTGCATCTATATAAGTCTGGCGCAGCAAAGCGATCATACCCATCATACTGCTTGGATAGCTCTGTGTAGAGGTTCCGCGGTTGAAAGAATAATGTGCAGATGCTTTTTCTTTTACAATCACCAGGTTTTCGTTTTCGTTAGCGAGTGTAACAACGATCCCCGTACCGCGTGCGATCCCGTCTTTTACATGCGAGAGAACGGTTCCGAAACCGATTTCACGGAGGCCTTTTGCTTTGCTGTCATCTACAGAGAAAACTTTAAAAGCATCTGTTTCCGGCTTGATCGACTGGTTCCATCCGTAGGCGCCCTTGGTATTGGAAGTGATCTGGGAGGGCTGGTTAAAGCCTCCGCCTCCGCCACCACGACCGCCCCCGGCCGCTGCTTCACGCTGCGGTGCGGTTATGCCATAGTCGCTATAGATATCTACAAAGGAAGGATAGATGAATTTGTCTTTACAATCTATCACAACAGCGTCTTTGGGAATTACAACACCCGTAGCGCCGATACCAACGATCTTTCCATCGCGGATGATCATCGTGGCATTGGTAAGGGTTGTTTGTGCGTCTTTTACAATAGTGGCGTTGGTAAAAGCATAACAGCCTTCACGCTTATCGGCCACTCCGTTTACCGGAAATGTTTCCTGGGCCTGTAGCAATGATGCAAACAGCAGCCCGGAAAGCAGGAGCTTGATTTTTCTCATATTCTTTAGTTGGTTTTGGAAGAGCTTTAAAACTACGGAAATCAGCGAACCGAAAAAATGATTCGCAGGAAATTCGGTAGAGAATGTTTTTTTTCGGTGAAGTGCTATTTTTTAAATGTTCCGGCATCCACATCATGGATAAAACCCACAAGGCCCGGGAAATAATGTGGCTGATCATCCCACATGGAACAATGGCTGCCATCGGGGCAGATGAGGCTGCGGCCGTTCTGCACCTGTGTGGCCATCCATTTCATATGTTCCGGGTCCATCGTATCATGCATTCCCCCGATGGTCAGTGTTGGTGTTTTTATTTTGGGAAGATCCTTGCTCCTGTCCCAGTTGGCCAGGCTGCCGCCAACACCAAATTCCGAAGGCCCCTGCATCATCACATAAATCTGGCTGTTGATATGCGGGAAGGCTCGCTGTAATGCTTCGGGCCAGGGTTGTACGCGGCAGAGATGCTGGTTATAGAAATTAGGCATGAGCAGTTGCATGTATTTTGGATTTTCAAAATCGCCTTTTGCTTCCAGTGTGCGGATGGTGTCTAATACTTTTGGATCCATTTGTTTCGACAAAACATCCTGAGCGTATTTGCCATATGCCGGGCAGCTGCTCATCATATTGCTGATGACCAGGCCCTTGAGGTTATCCTGGTATTTCAAAGCATATTCCATGGCCAGTATGCCGCCCCAGCTATGCCCGAGCAGGTAAAAATTATCTTTGTTCATGCCCAGCGCTTTTCTTACCTGCTCCACTTCTTCTACAAAGCGGGCGGTTGTCCAGAGCGTGGTATCTTTTGGTTTATCGCTAAAGAAAGAACCGAGTTGATCATACTCATAAAATTCAAAACCTTCCTGCGGGAAAAAGCTTTCGAAGGATTCAAAAAATTCGTGCGTGCCACCGGGACCGCCATGCAGCAGCAGTACTTTGATCTTCGGGTTGTTGCCGAAACGTTTTGTCCATACATTGAATTTGCCGGAGGGTGTATTGATCTGTATCATTTTAACGCCGCCGGTTTGTACACCGGTATCAACGATCTTATGATATTCGGCGAGGCTTGGTGAAGGACCTGGATTGGGTTGACAGGAAAAAAGCAGGACAACCGCGAAAAGGCAGAGAAAGAATTTCATACGGGTAGTTTTGGTGAGTATTGGGTTTAGCAATAAGGCTCACCAAGATAGCTTATCTACCCATGAATACCATGAGGATCTGAACATCGCTTGGGTTCACGCCGCTGATGCGGCTTGCCTGGCCAAGCGTGGAGGGGCGGATCTTTTTGAATTTTTGCAGGGCCTCGTTCGATAAGGCGGAAACGCGGTCATAATCAAAACCGGCAGGGATGGCAAGATTTTCGAGCTGGCTCATCTTGTCTACGATCTCCTGTTCTTTTTCAATGTAGCGCTCATATTTGATCTGGATCTCGGCCTGCTCAAGCGAATCCGTTGATACGCCGGTGAGTGCATCCTGTAAACCAGGAACCAGGTTTATCAATGAGGGGAGATCCACATTCGGGCGAAGCAGGATCTTTGACAGTTTTTGTTTTTCAGAAATAGCCGCTGAAGAAATTTCCGTAAAATACGTATTGATATCTTCGGGTTCTATGCTGAAGTCCTTGAATACTTTTTTGATCTTCGATACATCTTCTCTTTTCTGCAATACTTTATCCATCCTGTCTTGTGAGGCGAGCCCTAAGCGATAACTGATCTCGGTTAAACGCAGGTCGGCATTATCCTGGCGCAAGAGCGTTCTGTATTCTGCGCGACTGGTAAACATACGATACGGCTCATCGGTTCCTTTGCCGATCAGGTCATCTATCAGCACGCCAATATAGGCCTCGCTTCTTTGCAGAATCAATGGTGCAAGTTCTCTCGCTTTCTGGTGCGCATTGATCCCCGCCATCAACCCCTGGCAGGCAGCTTCTTCATAACCGGTGGTGCCATTGATCTGGCCGGCAAAAAATAAATTAGGCAGCAGTTTGGTCTCTAAAGAATATTGTAATTGTGTAGGTGGAAAATAATCATACTCTATCGCATACCCCGGGCGGAATACGCGGACATTTTCAAAACCCGGGATAAGACGAAGAGCTTCGTACTGCACTTCTTCGGGTAAAGAGGTAGAGAACCCATTCACATAAATTTCCACCGTGTTCCATCCTTCGGGCTCTACAAAGATCTGGTGCCGGTCGCGGTCGGCAAACCGGTTGATCTTGTCTTCAATGCTCGGGCAGTACCTGGGTCCAACACCGTCTATTCTTCCCTGGAACATCGGGCTCCTGTCGAAGCCTGTTTTCAGCACTTCGTGAACGCTTGAATTTGTATAAGAGATATGACAACTTCTCTGGTCCTCCGGCCGGATTTTTTTTACATCGCTGTAAGAAAAACCAACAACCGTATCATCGCCTTTTTGTTCTTCCATTTTGGAGTAGTCGAGGCTTCTGCCATCTACTCTTGGCGGCGTGCCTGTTTTGAGGCGGTCGCTTTCAAAACCAAATTCCACCAATTGTTCTGTGATACCGGTTGACGCTTTTTCGGAAACCCTTCCACCGCCGAATTGTTTTTCGCCGATATGTATGATCCCATTTAAGAATGTACCACTGGTAACGACTACTGATTTAGATCTTACTTCATGACCCAGCCCGGTAACAACGCCGCAGGCTTTATTGTTTTTTATGATGATGGACCGTACCATGTCCTGGTAAAAATCCACGTTGGGCGTTTTCTCCAGCATCTCTCTCCAGGTGGCTGCGAACAGCATCCGGTCGTTCTGCGTACGCGGGCTCCACATAGCGGGGCCCTTGCTGCGGTTGAGCATGCGGAACTGTATGGTGCTGATATCGCTTACGATACCGCTATAGCCACCCATGGCGTCGATCTCTCTTACGATCTGTCCCTTGGCGATGCCACCCATAGCGGGGTTGCAACTCATCTGTGCGATGGTTTGCATGTTCATGGTAATAAGCAATACTTTACTGCCGAGGTTAGCCGCTGCTGCAGCCGCCTCGCAACCGGCGTGACCGGCGCCCACTACTATGACATCATATTCGGGAAACATAAGCGGCAAAGATAGTTCAGGGTTATTGGCCAGAGCCGAATTTTCTAAGGATTTCCCTTTCTAATAAAAGAGAATCTACTGTTGCGCCCTGGTTGAGACGGTTAAATTCTTCTTTGTCAAGAGTTGCGATATTGGCGAGGGCCTCTTTATTTTGAAGGATAAATTGCTCGATGGCTAAATGGCTGTGGTGCCCCGAGGCCTCTATGCGCCCTATCTTTTCGAGCATCTTTGCGCAAAAATCATATCCGGTCTTATCATATAACTCCCGGAAATGAGAACGAACAGATAACAAGTCGATCAGCCGAACAGGTTTTCCCTCTTCCAACCTTGCAACCCTGATATTGATAAAATTCCAGCAGAGCCGGAGTTCCTGCTCGTCTGTAAAATCGAAATAGCTGGCGGGTAATACATGATCAAACTGCCAGGCCTTTCCGAAATTTTCCCAATGAAGACCGTGGGTAAACTGTATTTCGAACCACTTTCTGAGGGGTTCAATAGCAAGACCAAAATAAGGAGCATAGGCTTCGCTGGGCATTTGTTCAAGAACGTATCTTCTGAACCCGAGTTGCCATTTCTGCTTTTCCCTGGATTTGACCAGCGATTCCGTTATTTCTGTTTGAGGGGTCCATCGTTTCCTTCCCATTTATCAAAAATAGAACATGTTTCAGGGTAAAACTGGGATTCGTGGAACTTTATTTATCGGTGTTTCGGGCTGAAACTGTGATTTGTGGAACATTACCTCTGTGCACAGGCGAAATCTTCCACGATAAAGAACTGTCCCTTGCCATAATCTCCATAGCCGACTCCGATCTCAACAAGCGCCGGGTTAAGGAGGGTTTTGCGGTGGCCGAGTTCAGGAAGGTTGATATCGAGGTACAAAAGGAAGACGGAGAGGAGTACATCCTGGTTTCCGAGCGACATATTCTCGCTTGCACAGTATTGTATACCTGCGTTTTTCATCCTTGTTCCGAAATCCGTCCCATTGGTAGAAGTATGACTTGGCGGGGAAGGTCTCCTGCAAATATCATTGGCGTGTGCCTGGGAAGTGCCTATCAGGGTATTGCTGAGCGTAAACATGGGCAGCGGGCCGGCTTTTAAGAGATCTGCTTTCAGGCTCCTCGATTCAGAGGTCTTCAGGTTGGGAAACGTAACCAACAGGGGCATTGCGATGCTGTCCCAGAACTTTTGCGGATCATTTCGGCAGTAATTGGTCCAGTAAAGAACCGCTTTCGCCTCGCCAGACAGGTTTTTGTAGCCTGGCAGGGATCGATCCCAGTTATCTACCGTCTCATCCAACGTGGCGGGTTTGGGAACGGGTCTTACCATTAATTCAACCGTAGAAATCTGGGAAAAGGAAATAAAAGGGAGAAATAAAAGGCAGAGCGCCAGGATCCTACGCATTTTTTGACTGTTTTTGGTATAAATGCAAATATTGATCCTCTTTGCTTCTCATCAGGACGATTTCACTTTTC
>JANXRX010000069.1 GCA_025352905.1 Bacteroidota bacterium
CGTGCGATTTAAAAAACAGCAACTGGTGTTCACAGATTTCAGCGCAGGCGGCAAACAGTACCAATTAAAAAAACAATTAGATCTTGCCGCCCTGGGTATGAAGCCTGGCGATGAATTGTATTTCTATATTAGCGCAACCGATACGCATGAACAGGAAAAACGTTCCGATATTTATATTATCCGGATCGAGGACGCCACACAGCTGTTAAGCATGGATGGGCTGGTGAACGGGCTGGATATTAAACCAGAATTTTTCCGTAGCCAGCGACAGATCATCATTGAAACAGAACAGTTGCTGAAAGACAGGGATACCTTACGCGCAGAAGATTTTAAAAATAAAAGCAACGACCTCGGTATCGATCAGAATTTATTACGGCTGCGGTATGGAAAATTTTTAGGGGAAGAAACGGATGCCGAGATCGGTAAGGACCACGACCATGAACACGCTTTCCAGGATGAAGTGTCTGATATCGGTAACGCGCAAAAGATGATAGATGCGGTGGCACATAAACACGATAATGCAGAAGACGCCGGGTTCTTTGATGCCGAAACCAAAAAGCAGCTGAAAGCAACCCTCGATGAAATGTGGAAAGCGGAACTGCAGTTACGGACACTCAAACCCAAAGATGCCCTGCCATTCGAATACAAGGCGCTGAAACTATTAAAAGAACTACAACAGCAAACAAGGGTATACGTTGCCAAAACCGGTTCCCGAACACCGCCATTAAAACCGGAGAAGCGTTTAACCGGTGAGTTAGACAAGATCATACAACCGGTGCAGCAACAAACTGTTCAACAGGGTGTGGATGATGCATTGATACAAAGAAAGGCGCTGGGCATACTGGAGCAGCTGCGTAACAAAGAAGTATTGTCGCCCGCTTCCCTGTCTGTTTTAGAACAGGCGGGTATACAGTTAGGCAATAAAGCGGCTGAAGAACCCGCGGTATACTTAACGGCTTTTGAAGCTTTCCGCAGGGTACTTACCAATACCCATCATCCGGCAGATCTTTCCCTCTCGGCAAATGCTTTTCAAAGAATGATCAGGAACGTTCCCAAACTACCTGTGCAGGGAACTGAAGGGCCGGATAAAAAATTATCGCAGCAATATTTTATCAACCTAAACCGCGCCAATGAATAATTGGGCCATGATAACGGGCGGGCTCTGTCTGCTGCTGCTGTGTTTTCTGCTATGGAAAGAAACAACGCGGATCAACAGGGCGCGCCGGGTAGCAAGAATATCGGCGGTCATACTGGCCGTGTTTAGTCTGTACCTGCTGGCCATCCCGGTTTTCTTTGAACACACAAAAACGATCCGCCTCTCTCATGAAGCGATCCTTATTACGGATGGCGCGGATGCAGACAGTCTTTACCGCTTTCAGGAAACCCGGAAAGACGAAGAAATGCCCATATTCTGTTTTTCGAAATCACCGCAAAATGTTACCGGCAAAGGATGGGCCGCGATGAAGATTGAACCGCGCGACCTGCTTGAAAAAAGATACCGTGTGTTGCATGTTTTTGGATATGGCCTTACAAAAGAGGAGTTGGAAATAGTAAAGGACCAACCCGTATTCTTTCATGCATCGGCCGCGCCAAAAAATATCAATACTATTCATTGGCAACCCATTATGGCAAGCGGTGAAAAGCTGGTGATACAGGGAACCTTTCATAATACCAGCGGCGCTGCTGCGAAGATTGCGCTTCTCGGTTTTGATCATACACTTGATTCTGCTTTTATCCCTGCCGGTAAAATAAATTCCTTCCGCCTCGCAACCGTTCCCAAACAATCGGGCCGGGGTGTTTATAATATAATCGCAACCACCAATAAAGACACGCTCGAAAAAGAACCGGTTCCGGTACAGGTAATACAGGCGCCACCCATCAAAGTATTCATGCTTGCCTCCTCTCCCGATTTTGAAAACAAGTTTTTGAAGAACTGGCTCGCACAAAAAGGGTATGAAGTGGTGGTAAGAACAACGATCAGTAAAAACAAAACAAGTAAAGCGTTCCTGAATACGGCTGCATTTACTATTGACAACCTGACACCCGAATTGTTAGACAGGTTTGATCTTACGATCGCCGATGCAGGGGAATTGAGTGCTTTAACCAATGGCGAATTACAATCCCTTCGCTCGGCTATCGACCAGAAAGGCCGCGGCCTGATCGTAAGGGCCGATAGCGCCGCTGCGCATACTTCATTCTATACAAACCTGTTCCCTGTTTTGCCTGGCGATTCAAGTACACAACACCCGCTTGAGCTGCACCTGTTGCCCGGTAATTCAACGCTTCAACCGCTTGCCGCTGCCACCCATCTTTTTATCCGCGTGCAGGATGCAACACAACCCCTGATCACAGACAAAGAAGGGCGTGTACTGGTGAACAGCGCTTTATACGGATCTGGAAAAATCCTATTCAGCACACTGCCCAATACATTCAGCTGGGTGCTTTCGGGTAACACCGATGATTATGACCAGGTATGGTCTGAATTGTTAAGCAAGGCTATTCCGAAAAAAACAGTGGATGAAGCCTGGCATATTTCTCCTTCGCTGGCGCGCGTGAATGAACCCATTAATCTTTCCCTGGAAACCGCTGCAACTGTAGCGCCCAGGGGGCAGGTAGAAGGCGCGGTAGTGGATCTTTCCAATCATTCCGGTCTTTCTTTTCGCTGGAACGGTTTGTTCTGGCCGGTTAAAACAGGCTGGCAAACAGGCATACAATTAAATGGCGACCCGTTTTACTGGTATGTATATGGGAACAATGACTGGAAAAATATTTCCCTGGCCGCTAACCGGCTGCGTACGGAACAAATAAGCAGGCCCCTAACCACAAACAATGAAAACATACAGTCAACAGCAACAGAAAAACAGGCTTTTCCAAAGATCGTTTTCTTCCTTATTTTCCTGGTTTCCTGCGGTTACTTATGGTTCGAAAATAAATATTATAACAGCTGAACTAAGCATGATAAAAATCAATAGATTGCAATTAATCAAAACAAAAGGGGGATAATATTTTGAAAAGAAAAGACTTTCTCCAGATGTCTGCTGCTATGACCCTCGGTGGAATAGTAATACCCAAAGCCTTTCTCTTTGGTAAGCAGATAGATCCATTACAGGCGATCTATGATGGAATGGATGTTTCCGTAAAAAAACAGTTGGCAGATGTGGCCCTTAACGCCGCAAAAGCAAAAGGCGCCACCTATGCAGATGTACGCATTGGCCGTTACCTGAACCAGTTCGTTGCCACGCGTGAGAACAAGGTGCAGGGCGTTGCCAATACCGAATCTTTTGGTGCAGGTGTTCGCGTACTGGCTAATGGCTGCTGGGGTTTTGCCGCTTCGGATAATGTTACCAAAGAGAACATTGCCCGCACTGCAGAAAGGGCCGTGGCGGTTGCCAAAGCCAATGCCAAGATCCAGGGTGAAGCTGTACAGCTGGCGCCGCAGAAAGGTTTTGGTGAAGTGAGCTGGAAAGCGCCGATCATCAAAAACGCTTTTGAAGTTCCTGTGAAAGAAAAAGTGGAACTGTTGCTCGCTGCCAATGCTATTGCCATGCAGAACGGCGCCAATTTTGTAAACTCAATGATCTTTGCGATCAACGAACAGAAATATTTCGCGTCTACCGATGGTTCGTATATCGACCAGGATATTCACCGCATCTTCCCTACGTTCAATGTTACCCGCATCGACCAGGCCAATGGCAAATTCGATACCCGGAAGGCCCTGAGCTCACCGGTGGGAATGGGATATGAATACCTGACCCCGGTTGCCAGCGAAAAAGTTACCGGTGTGGTTACACGGTATAAGAACCGGTATGATATGCTGGAAGATATTAAAGAAGCCGCTTCTGATGTGGCACAAAAGATTAAGGCGAAGACGGTTGAACCCGGCAAGTACGACCTGGTGCTGGATCCTTCGCATCTCTGGTTAACCATTCACGAATCAGTGGGCCACCCTACAGAGCTCGACCGTGTATTGGGATATGAGGCCAATTATGCCGGTACCAGTTTCCTGACACTGGATAAATGGCAGTCGAAGAAATTCAATTTTGGTAGCAAGCTGGTAAATATCGTTGCCGACAAAACACAGGTTGGCTCTCTTGGCGCTGTGGGCTGGGATGATGAGGGTGTAAAATGCAAAGAGTGGAACCTGATCAAAGACGGCATCCTGGTAAATTACCAGGCCATACGTGATCAGGCACATATTATAGGTGAGAAGGAATCAGACGGTTGCTGCTACGCGCAAACATGGGCCGATGTTCAGTTTCAGCGCATGGCCAATGTTTCATTACAACCCGGTAAAGAAACACGCAGCGTGGATGACCTGATCAAAAACGTTGAAAAAGGAATTTATATTATGGGGGATGGTTCTTTCTCCATCGACCAGCAGCGATATAATTTCCAGTTTGGCGGTCAAACCTTTTACGAGATCAAAAATGGCAAGATAGCCGGTATGCTGCGCGATGTGGCTTACCAGGCCAATACCCAGGAATTCTGGAACTCGCTTACGGATATCGCCGATAAGGACGATTACCGTTTGGGCGGCGCTTTTAATGATGGCAAGGGCCAGCCCGCACAATCAAACGCGGTATCTCATGGAAGCGCCACCGCAAGGTTCAATGGCGTGAACGTAATTAACACAGCAAGAAAAATTTAATTTACCCATATGGCTATCTTAAGTAAAGACGATGCACAGGCAATTCTGAAAAAAGCATTGAGTTTTTCAAAAGCAGATGAATGCACGGTCAATTTAAACGGCTCAGAAGGCGGTAATATCCGTTATGCGCGTAATGCCGTATCTACTGCGGGTGATATCAGTCAGAAATCGCTGGGCGTAAGCTCTTCTTTCGGCAAAAAATCAGGCGTGGCCACCATCAACGAGTTTGATGATAAATCGCTTGAAAAAGCAGTGCGCCGTTCTGAGGAGCTGGCACAGCTGGCTCCCGAAAATCCGGAGTCCATGCCCTTGCTGGGGCCGCAGAACTATCTTGAATCGATTACCTACCGACCTTCAACTGCTGCACTCAACCCGGATAAAAGAGCAGACGATGTAGCCAAAAGTCTCAAGGTTGCCAAAGAGGCAAAACTGGAAGCGGCCGGCTTCTTAGAGAATACCACCAGCTTCAATGCGATGATGAACTCGAAGGGCCTGTTTGGGTATAACCGGGATACCGATGTTTCTTTTTCCGTTACCCTGAGAAACCAGCAGGGTACAGGTTCCGGTTATGTAAACAAAAGCTATAACGAATACAGTAAACTAGATACGCTTTCCCTGACTAAGATCGCCGCTTCCAAAGCAAATGGCTCTGTGGGCGCCAAAGCGATCGAGCCCGGAAAATATACGGTGATCCTCGAACCGCTGGCTGCCAGCGATATCATGGCCCCTATGTTCCAGGGTTTTGATGCCCGCAGCGCCGATGAGGGCCGCAGCTATATGAGCAAAAGAGGCGGCGGCACCCGTTTAGGCGAAAAACTATTTGATGAAAAAGTGACGATCTATTCTGATCCACTGGATCCCGATCTTCCTTTCTCGACATTCAGTGGCGATGGGCGCCCGCAAAACAGGACCGTCTGGATCGAGAACGGCGTTATCAAAAAATTAGCCTACTCACGCTACTGGGCAGAAAAGAAAAATGTAGAGCCACAAGCTCCCGCACCGAGGATGGTGATGCAGGGCGGCAGTTCTTCTGTTGAGGATATGATTAAGAATACCGAGAAAGGAATATTGGTGACGCGTTTCTGGTATATCCGGAATGTGGACCCGCAAACATTATTACTTACCGGCCTCACGCGTGATGGAACATTCTATATCGAAAACGGTAAGATCCAGTTTCCTATCAAGAACTTCCGTTTTAATGAGAGCCCGGTGATCATGCTCAACAACGTGGAAGAACTCGGAAAACAGGAAAGAAGCCGCACAGAAAACAGCGTACTCTATGTACCCGCCATGAAGATCAGGGACTTTACGTTTACTTCTTTGTCTGATGCGGTGTAAAAGCAATTTGAAAATGTGATGATTTGAAAATGTGAAAATTTTATTTGGAAGGGCCTCTGTTTGGGGGCCCTTTTTTATGGTGGCATCCTAACCTGGGTCCGTTCATCAATTTTCTTATTGCTTACTGTCTTTTTTTTATTACTTTAAACATTCATTGAAAATCTGAAACGAAGCCTTGCGTCTTCATTTTCAAATTTTCAAATTATCAAATTTTCAAATTAACCATCTTGAAAAGAAGAGATTTCCTGCACCTCGCAGGGTTAGGAGCGGGCGCATCATTTTTACAGGGCATTCCTGTTTTTGGTTCCCCCGTTTCCATTGAAAGATCACTCACCCCTGTGGATGTGGCGCTGAAAAAAAGACTGGCGGATGTGGCGCTGAATACCGCCCGCTCAAAAGGAGCCACGTATGCCGATGTGCGCATAGGCCGTTACCTGAATCAATTCGTGATCACCCGCGAAGACAAAGTGGAGAACACGGTCAATACCGAATCCTATGGCATGGGCATCCGCGTAATAGCCAATGGTAGCTGGGGTTTTGCCGCCACCGATAAACTTGATAACGACAGTATTGCCAAAGCAACCGGGCTTGCGGTGCAGATAGCCAAAGAGAATGCGAGGCTGCTGACCGAACCCGTACAACTGGCCCCGCAAAAAGGATATGGAGAAGTTAGCTGGAAAACGCCGATCCTGAAAAATGCTTTCGAGGTGCCGATAAAAGAAAAAGCCGAACTGCTCCTGTCTGTTAATGATGCGGCATTGAAGAATGGCGCCAATTATATTAACTCCTTATTGTTCCTCGTAAATGAGCAAAAATATTTTGCTTCTACAGACGGATCTTATATAGACCAGGATATCCACCGCATCTGGCCCACTTTTTTTGCAACCAAGATCGATCCTAAAACAGGCAAGTTCGAAACACGTAACGCGTTAAGCGCACCGAGGGGAATGGGTTATGAATACCTCGAAGCCAATGCAACCGGTAAAATAAACAGCGTAACCAGTTTATACAAAGACCGGTACGATATGCTCGAAGATGCCAAACTGGCCGCGGCACAAGTGGGGCAGAAATTAACCGCCAAATCTGTTGAGCCTGGCAAGTACGATCTTGTACTCGATCCCTCACACCTCGCGCTCACGATCCATGAATCTGTTGGTCACCCGTCAGAACTCGACCGCGTACTGGGTTATGAGGCCAATTATGCCGGCACCAGTTTTCTTACCCTCGATAAATGGCAGTCGAAGAATTTTAATTTCGGTAGTAAGCTGGTAAATATCAAAGCGGATAAAATACAGAAGGGCTCTCTCGGCGCGGTTGGCTATGATGATGAAGGCGTGGGAACCAAACAATGGGATATTATTAAGGACGGAACATTAGTTAACTACCAGGTGATCCGCGACCAGGCGCATATCCTCGGCCTCAACGAATCGCAGGGATGTTGCTATGCCGATAACTGGAGCAGTGTACAGTTTCAGCGGATGGCGAATATTTCTTTGCAGCCGAATAAAGAAAAAAGAAGCGTGGAAGATATCATCAAAGGTGTGCAGAAGGGGATCTATATTATTGGAGATGGCTCTTTCTCCATCGACCAGCAACGGTATAATTTC
>JANXRX010000073.1 GCA_025352905.1 Bacteroidota bacterium
TCGCTGTTGGTAACGGAATAAGGAGAGATATAACCGCGGTCGAACTGCATACCTTCCACTACGTCAACCGTAGTATCGGTACCTTTTGCTTCTTCAACAGTGATCACACCTTCTTTACCCACTTTGCTCATAGCGGTAGCAATCAGTTTGCCGATCTCGCTGTCGCTGTTGGCAGAAATAGTAGCTACCTGCTCAATTTTTTTCGCATCGTTACCAATGGTCTGTGATTGATCCTTTAAGCTTTCGATCACTTTGGCAACGGCTTTATCGATACCACGTTTCAGGTCCATCGGGTTAGCGCCTGCAGCTACGTTCTTTAAACCTTCGCTGATAATGCTTTGCGCCAGAACGGTAGCGGTAGTGGTACCATCACCTGCGATATCCGCAGTTTTGGAAGCCACTTCTTTCACCATCTGTGCACCCATGTTCTCGATCGGGTCTTCCAGTTCTATTTCTTTTGCAACGGTTACACCATCCTTGGTTACCTGTGGTGCGCCGAATTTCTTTTCAATAACCACGTTACGACCTTTGGGTCCAAGGGTTACTTTTACCGCGTTGGCAAGGGTGTCAACGCCTTTTTTCATTTTATTTCTTGCTTCGATATCGAAGAAAATCTGTTTAGCCATTGTATTACAATTTTGGAATTTTGAGATTGGGGAATTTTGGAATTTGATTACTTGTAGTCATTTTCCAATTTTCAAATTAGATGATAGCAAGGATATCGCTTTCGCGCATGATCAACAGCTCCTGGCCTTCGATCTGGATCTCGGTGCCTGCGTATTTTCCGTAAAGAACGGTATCGCCTGTTTTAACGGTAACCGGCTCGTCTTTTTTACCGGCGCCAACAGCTACGATCGTGCCACGTTGTGGTTTTTCTTTTGCAGTGTCGGGGATAATGATACCACCGGCAGTTTTTTCTTCAGCAGCATCAGGCTTTACAATTACCCTGTCATGTAAAGGGGTAACGTTGATTTTTTTTGCCATACGTTATAGTTTTTAATTGATTGAGGTTAACAATATTACCAGGAGTCCTCGATTATTATGCCATCCATGGATTCAGGTCAAATTTTCAGAAATTGTACCTTGTGGCCACATGCATATCCCCACGAACTGCCAGAAAGGGTGCAAAGATGCAGGAAGTTTTTGGAAATGGCAGTGTCAAAATTTCATAAACTGCCCAGTCACTCTTCTATCTATTCCCTGTAATCAATCCCCGGAGGGATCGTTTGCGTACATATCTAAAATTACCCTATGCGGCAAAGCCTGGTTTCCCTGATACTGTTCATTTCTGTTTTCACTTCCTGCCGGAATGCCGGCAAACCGTTGGTGAATACCCGGTTTACCGACAGCCTGATGGCCCATTACAGCCAGTCACCTCTCGAAAAACTCGTCAGCGCCGATATGGCTTTCTGGAAAAGCCGTCTCGATTCCAACCCCGGCAGTTATACTGCAAGTACCCGTTATGCGGGTGGTTTAATACAGCAGTTTCATTTTTATGGCGATATGAACGCTTTATTACAGGCCGATTCTATCCTTAGCAGGGTAAATAGGGAGACGAATAACAACGAGGCCGGTATCCAGCGCTCACTGGCATCCCTCAATATCACCCGGCACCGCTTTAAAGAGGCCGATGCCTATGTGCAGCGGGCCCTTGCCATTGGCAGTGAAAAATATGCTTCCACCCTGCTTTATTTTGATACGCAGTTCGAGCTGGGCCATTATACCCTTGCCAGCCAGGCATTGCAATCATGTGTTTCTACCAATGAATATGGTTATTTTTTCAGGTTATCTAAATGGAAACACTTAGACGGCGAGATCGACAGCGCGGTGTATTATATGTATAAAGCGGCCGATTGGACGGGCACCAGCCTGTACCTGAAACAAACGGCGCTTTCCAATATTGCCGATCTGTACATGCACGAAGGCGAATTGAAGAAAGCCAATGATCTGTATATGCAAAACCTGGAGCAGAACGCCTCAGACCTGCATAGCCTGCAGGGACTGGGCAGGATAGCGATGATGAAGGATCATAATACGAACGCCGCAGAAAAGATCTTCCGCTTCATTGGGAGTAAGAACCGTTTACCGGATGCTTTGTATAATCTTGAATGGGTGGCCGAACAGAAAGGGGATACGGTGATGCAAAGCAGTATGGCCGTGCAATTCGTAAACAAAGTTTCCGATACGGTTTATGGTGGCATGTATAACCGCTACCTGGTTGAATTATACACAGGTATACTGGCTTCTCCAACCAGGGCCCTGGCCATTGCTGAAAAAGAACTGGGTAACCGCTCCACGCCGCAGACATGGGCATGGTATGTATGGTGCCTGCACAAAGCAGGGATCGATAAGAAAGCAATGGAAGTATATCAGGCGAATGTATCCGGCAAACCACTGGAGGCTTTGGAGCTTTTCTGGATGGGTAAGATGATGAAAGACCTGGGCAAGGGATATAACGCTACGGAATTTTTCAAAGCTGCTGATAAAAACCGGTATGATCTTTCACCGGGGAAACAGAAAGAATTGGGTGAGTTATTATAATGTGACCCTGTCTTTCTTCTATTGAAACTTCGCACAATTGGCGTTTACACAAAGAATATACGCTGTATTGTCCAGAAAGCGGCAGTGGCGGCGATGCAGGCTGATAGAGGTATTACTACCCTCGACCGGTAATAGGGTTTGTTGGCGAACCATTTGGCTAATAAGAACCAGGCAAGCAGGATAATGGTTAACTGACCCAGTTCCACACCTACATTAAACATGATCAGGGAAGTGAAATAGGCATTCTTCGGAAGACCCATCTGAGCCAATGCACCTGCAAACCCAAGGCCATGTACCAGCCCGAAAAGAAAAACAATACCGATACGCGAGGGTTTTAAACGCGGCGAAAGGATATTTTCCATCGCCACATATAATATAGACAATGCGATCAGTGGTTCAATGATGCGTGAAGGCGGGTTGATCACATTATACGCAGCAAGACATAAGGTAACGGAATGCGCCACCGTAAATGCAGTTGACTGCCAGATAATCGGTTTCAGTTTCGGGCTGAGTAAGAAAAGGCTGAGTACAAAAAGGATATGATCAAAACCAAGCGGGAGAATATGTTTAAAACCCAATGCCAGATAGATCAGCGCCGCATCTGTTTTACTGATATTATCCAGTTCTTTTACGATCACGTGCGCCGACACGGAACTGCATACAGATAACCCAAGTAAAACCAAACCTGCTATTCGTTTTATCGTATTTCTTTCCATTCAAATTTTATTAGAAAAATACAGCAAATTTAATCCTCGCGAAAAAAGGTGTACCCGGCGTGTAATTTAGTTCTGTTACCGGCGCCGGTTCATATTTTAATCTCGATTGCGTTGCAAACTGGGCCTCGTTCCATTCTGTATTGAACAGGTTTTCGATGGCGATCCCTATTTCATATTTGGGCCGGGTATAGTTGATGGCCGCATCCGCTACAAAATAACCTTTGGCAACAATAGAATTGTCTTCATTGGCCGGCCGGTTCTTGATATAACGGTACGATATACTTCCATTAAACCCATACTTCGCCTTGTAAAAGATTCCGCCGGTACTGCTGGCAGTAGGGGCGAGGGGAATAAAATCCTGCCCCTTTGTTTCGCCGATTGCCCTTGGTTTGGTGAAGTTGAGATTGAGATTGGCAAAAAGATGATCCGTGAGCTGGTATCGCCCGATGATATCAACACCTTCGCGCCGCGTTTTACCACTGGGCTCGATATTGCCATCATCACCGGCATACACAAATTCCTGGTCTAGGTACAACCACCATGCTGCCACATTCAGCAACAAACGGCTGGAAGGTTTTAGAATAATCCCGATATCTCCGCCATAAGCGGCCGGTAAAATATCCCTGCCCTCATTGGCAATCACTACCCGTGTATCGTTCGAATGAAAACCCTTTCCCGCTTTTATATAAAATTGAAGATCGCGATTAACGGTGTACTGTATATTGATCTTCGGACTCACAATAGAACGCCCCTGGGCGGGTTGCTGTACCGTATTTAATTTATCAAAATAATTGAAATGCAGGTGATCGAAACGAATGCCTGCATCAAAGAACCAGTTACCGGTGGCTGCCTGTTGCTGTATATAGGCGAATTCATTGGCCTCACTAATATCTCCCAGCTTAATATTATTCAGGAACACGCGTTTTACCACGTGGGCCAACCTGCTGTTATCCGTTACATCATACCGTACACCTGCACCATAGATTGAGTTAAGTGTCCAGTTACTGAAGATATGTTTCTGGCTGAGTTTCGATGAAAAACCATACACATTTCGGTTCTCGGCCTGGTTGATCTCATCCCCGTTTACGGGATCATTGAGGAAGAAAGTAAAATTGGAATACAGGTTAAAAAGATAACGGCTGAAATAAGCCTGGTTCTCCCAGGTAGTGTTATTGGCAAACCGGTGTACCAGTAAAAGGTTGGCATTATATCTTTCGGTATTACCGCCTTCCGACGGATCTATGGACCCAAACCGGCTGATCATACCGCTATCAACGGCTCTTTGCGGCACCTGGCCCGAGGCATCCCAGTTACTTTTAAAGGCAGATAAGGAGCCGGTGAAATGGGTACGGTCGGAAAGTGCAAGGTTGTATTTTCCGAAAATATTAAACCGGTTGAAGTGCTGTGGATTAACGGAGGGGCCATTGGTATAATTATATTCACCAGCTATATAAGCGCTTTGTTTGTCCTTGTTTTTTTTCAGCAGATCGATCATCGCCAGCGTGCGGAAAGTTTGATAAGGGCCGGCCTCTACCTGCACCCTGCTTTCCGGAATCGCGTTATACGTTGCAAAAGCGACATACCCGGCCGTATTCAGGTTGCCGTGTTGTGTATAATAAGGGCCCGCGCCAAAATCGATATTATTGATCGTTTCCGGTATGATAAAATGTGAATCAGCATAACCCTGTCCGTGTGCGTGTGAAACCATGTTTACCGGTAACCCATCAACACTTACCTGTACATCGGTTCCATGATCGCAGTCGAATCCGCGTAAAAAGATCTGTTCTGCTTTACCACCACCTGCGTGTTGCGCCACGAAAAGGCCGGGTACCAGGCGCATCAGTTCCTGTGTATTTTTAACGGGTTTGAGATCAAGGTCAACTTTTGCGAGTGTATTGAACTGGGTCATATGATTGCTTTGCAGCACGATCACATCTTTCAGGTCAACCGTGGCCGGTTGCAATTCTATCTGTAAAGGCTTATCGCCTTCAACCGTAACGGTTACTGTTTTATACCCGATATACGTAATACGGAGATCCGTTTTTTGTCCCGCGGAACGGATGAGAAAATTACCATATTGATCAGTCACAGAACCTGAACCGGCGTTTGCATTACCCGCCAGGTAAACAGATGCAGACTCAACCGGCTGACGGCTAACCGCGTCAATGATCTTTCCCTGTATCGTTGTTTGTGAACGGGCAATAAAAACAAGGATGCATAAACATCCTGTCAGTATTTTTTTGTGGAGGGTATTATTTTGTCTCATACTACAGGCTACAGGTTTATTTATATACGCCATACCACCACAGATGGTTTTATAAATAAAAAAAGCTGTCTCAATATTGAGGCAGCTTTTTTTATTTCAAAGAATTGACTACTACCAGGGAGTGGCCAGGTAAGGAAATGTTGTCAGGAATGTTTTATCATTAGCACTCACTTTATCAGAGGTTAAACCGGGATTGGAAGCACCGGTTGTTCCGCCGAAGATCAGGAGTAATTCGGTATCGATCACATCATCACCCAAAGCCCTTCCGGTAAGCACATTGGTACCATCGAAGAAAGTAGTGGTTCCGGTTGTGGAAACAGTGAGAACATCCGTTGCGAGTAAAGTAGTGAATGCGTTGGCACTAAGACCCAGTGCGTTCGTGGTGTAGGCAGGGTTAAGTCCTAACAATTTTGCCTGGAACTTTGACTGGAAGGCAGCGCCCATAGCAGAAGGGATCGTGGTGTTGAATGCATCTTTGTCTGCAGCGGCATTAAAAACGGTATTGATAGCCGGACGCGCCATCTGGTCCTCAGTCTGGTAAGTGAACCCGGCAAAAAGGTTTACGGTGGCGGTGGTGGTATCTTTTTTACACGCGCTGAATAAAAAGGCCAGGGAGAGCATTAATGCGGCTGACCTGAGCAATGTGCTATACTTTTTCATAAATAATTATTTTTTTAGGTTAATGGGGTATTAGATTTTTCTTTTCGCTTCGGCCCAAACATTTACTTTGCCTGTAGTAGCGCCGAGTAATGATTTAGGGAACTCCAGTACGATACTCATTACATTGGTTCCTTTGAACGTATCGTTTCCGGGTGAGTTGAAAGAGGTGGCGGTTCCGGCAATGATCTTTTTATACTGATCAAGGTCAAAGAAGAAAGGATCATCCCTTGGTCCGGCAAATGCCAGGTAACTATTTTGTGATGCAATTACGGCGGTTTGCCCGTAAGGCGTAACACCTACACTGATCGAAGAAGTGCCTTCTACAATACTTTTAGAGCCTGTGCTCGAAGGCTTTACAGGACCATATACATACATGGTTCCGTTATTGAACACACATTGTACCACCAGGTCCTCCACATTATCGCCATTGTTATCGATGTTCAGCTCGATCATCGTGTTGTTATCAAATGAGGCTGCGCCGGTAGCGGCTGGGGTCAGTAATCCCTGTGTGTTCATCACAAACACCATATTGGTACTTGTGGTTGGGCTCTGGAATGCATACACATCAGTAATGTCAGTTGTTTTACCGGTAATGGTGGGAGAGTCAGCATGGTCGGCTGCAAACAGGATACCGGCGGCCACGATACCTATGCCCAGGATGGTTAGTAAGATCTTTTTCGTTTTCATAATAATGGTTTAATAAAAGGTTAAATGTTTTGTTTCAGAAACAGTTACGAGAGCAGTTGTTGAATGGATTGGAAAGTCCTGTTTTTTTTTCGGGGACCATATACCTGGAAAAAATTTTAGAAAAAACATCTTTTTTAGAAAACCGTCGCGTTACGGATCCCGTATATCTGCTGTAGCAGTAGAAAACAGCCCTGTATACCACCTTCGAAACAGGGCCAATAGCCATTTCTATAATTGGGGATCTTTATTATAGGTTGTATCAGGTTTAATACCCGTTCGTTCCCGAATGGGTATTTTCATTTTGCCCGGCCCCGCCAATACAATATATTTGCGGCTCTTAAATAAGTTCTTACCAGATGATCAGCAGAAGAAATATCCGGGTGAAGGTGATGCAGTTACTCTACATGATAGAAGCCGCGGACAATTCCACAGCATTTAAACAGCCGGTGGAGGAATTACAGAAACAACTGGATAAGACCCGGGAGCTATTTGTTTACCTTCTTTATTTCTTAACGGAAGTGGCCCGGTACGCAGAAACCAGCGCGCTTAAAAGAGCTTCCCGAAACCTTCCTTCGGAGGCAGACCTGAATGTAAATATCAAAATAGCCGGTAATGCCTTCTTATGGCAGATACTCGAGAACCCTTCTTTTAAAAAAGCCATTGAGATAGATTCGCCCGGGAAATACCTGGATAAAGAACTGGTTAAGAAGATCTACACCGAACTCACCGAAACCGATAAATACAAGGAATACATCACCATTGACGGAAGGGATAAGGCAAAAGAGAAAGAGATCATGAAACTGATCTTCACCCAGCTTATGCTCCCGAATGAATCCTTTATCAACCACCTGGAAGAGTTATTTAATAACTGGGATGATGACGCCGATATGATGGATCAATTAATGCTGAATTATATCCAGAAACCCGGTACCTATAATCTGCAGGAAATGGTAAGCCCTGAAAAATGGCAGTTTGCGAAAGAGTTACTGAGTACGACCATTGATAAAAAAGAATATTGCGCCGAGCTGATCAAACCAAAGCTGAAAAACTGGGACTCTGACCGGATTGCCCTGCTGGATATGGTGCTGATGCGGATGGGGGTTTGCGAGCTCTTGTATTTTGAGACGATCCCTACCAAAGTAACCATCAATGAATACATAGACCTGGCAAAGGATTACAGTACGCCCCAGAGCGGCCAGTTTGTGAACGGGATCCTTGATAATATTCACAAGGAAATGACAGAATCAGGCAAGATCCAGAAGATCAATTATAAAAACAAAGCATAAACGTTATGAAAACCCTTATCGCGCTTTTACTGTTAGCGGGCCTCGGATTTACCGCCTGCAGGAACAACGATATGACCAATAAAAGCGTTACCGGCGAGGCAGGCGACCCGGCTAAATTTACGAGCATTCAATGGCTGGATTCTGTTGTGAATTTCGGTTCCATCAATATGGGGGAAAAGCTGCGGGTAGCTTTTAAGTTCCGGAATACGGGTAATAAGCCCTTATACCTGAGCAATGTAAGAGCGGGTTGTGGTTGTACGGTAGCCGATTATACCAAAGGGGCCATCGCGCCGGGCAAGGAGGGAGAGGTAACGGGATCGTTCGACAGTAACAAATCGCACCCGGGTGAAGTTAGAAAAAGTATCTTTGTAACCACAAATACACCTGAAGGCGCCAATCATACGCTTATCTTTACCGGTACTATTAAGGAACTGGCCCCGGTTAAGTAATAACCTTAGAGAAACAACTATTTTATTTAATAAAAAACAATCGTAATGCTTAATCTGAATTTTGTTTTATTAGCAGGTAACCCACAGGGTGGTGGTGGAATGGTTCAACTGGTACTGATGGGCGGGATCATCCTGGTATTCTGGATGTTTATGATACGCCCACAGGCAAAAAAAGCCAAGGAGCAGAAGAAGTTCACGGAAAATATGCAGAAGGGCGATAAAGTGGTTACCATTGCGGGTATTCATGGCACCATCAATAAGATCAATGAAGATGCGACCATTCAGCTGGAAGTGAGCCCGGGCAGTTACCTGAAGATCGAGAAATCGTCTATCAGCATGGAATGGTCACTGGCTATCAATAAGGCAGCGACGGTTACGGTTGATAAAAAATAAGCAGATAGTGGCACTCAGAATCGGACTAACAGGCGGTATCGGGAGCGGTAAAAGCACTGTTTCGGAGATATTCCGTGTACTGGGTATTCCTGTTTTTGATGCGGATAGTGAGACCCGGAAAATCATGGAAACTGATGAGGGCCTGCGACATGCGATCAGTGAAAAGTTCGGCAATGATATCTATACCGGTACCCACCTGAACCGGAAAGCCCTGGCTACCATTGTATTCAATGACCCTTTTCAATTAGAAACTCTTAATGCATTGGTGCATCCCTATGCGATCGCTGAAGCGGAGGAATGGTCGGCCCGGCAATCATCCCCCTATACAGTAAAAGAAGCGGCCCTGTTCTTTGAGGCGGGCTCCGCTATTGGCATCGATTATATGATCGGTGTACATACACCCAAACAGATCCGCATCAATCGTGTCATGAAAAGGGATGGCATCATCCGTGAGGAGGTTTTGGTAAGGATGCAGCGCCAGATCCAGGAAGAGATCAAAATGCGTCTCTGCGATTTTGTGATTGTTAATGATGAACAGCAGTTATTACTACCGCAGGTGCTGGAGCTTCACAAGCAATTTTTACTTGAAACAGTCTAGTGTTTATAGTCTGGAGGCTATAGTCGTTAATTGTTTTATAGTTATCAGAAATGAATTATCAATAACCATTAACTATCAACAACCATACACAAATAACTATCAACAACGCTAAACTTTAAACGATAAACTATAAACTGCCCTGCTGTATGATCGCAAAAACACATAACCCTCCCTATTATGCTGTCATATTCACTTCCCTAAGAACAGGCGGTGATAACGGTTATGGCGAAATGGCTGCGCGGATGGACGAACTGGCAACACAACAACCCGGTTGCCTGGGATATGAATCTGCGCGTGAAGAACTCGGTATCACGGTTTCATACTGGGAAAGCCTGGAAGCCATCCGCAACTGGAAACAAAACAGCGAACACCTGGTAGCGCAACAGAAAGGAAGAAAGGAATGGTACTCGGCATATAAGACAAGGATCTGTAAAGTAGAAAGGGATTACGGGTTTTAATATCTTGTTGCGGAGAAAAATACTGCTATGCGAAAATTTTTTTTAACATTGGCAATCATACTTATCATTGCCATACCCTTTTACCTGTTCGTGTTCGGTTGGCTCGTGCCTAAATCTGCGATGCTTACCATACCCTATAAGTGGAGAATGATCCCTTTGAGGCAATCAAAAGCAGTGGTAATAGGTTATCTCGGCAACCCTGTTTTACAGGATAGTTCCGCCGCACAGCCGCATGATGAATGGCACGATGGCAGCGAAGGAAAAGCATACCTTCTCAGGATCGACTATCACGACACGACTGCTATCACTTATAGCATACATTATATTTATAAAGGCTCCCTGATCTCGAAGGATTATCTTATTGACAGCGTTTCTATCAGGTAGTAGGCGATGTTAGCCGTTAGCCGTTGTTGGTGTTATCACCAACAACATTATCAACGGGATTTGCCATTGTTGGTGTTATCACCAACAACATTATCACTAACAACGGCATCAATCAGGTAGTATGCGATGTTGTTGGTGATAACACCAACAACGGCACCAACGGCAACGGCATCCACGCTGCCTCAGTGGCAAATCAACACTACTTAATTACCCGGTAGCACCATCTCTTCAATTTTCCCTCAAAATCAAAGGGAGTCGTGGCCTTGGTAATGTCTTTGATCTCTGTAGCCTGTATCTTATCGGCCTCCAGAACAAATTTGCTGAAATTGGTACTGAAATAAATGATACCGCCAGGCGCAGTCGCGGCCAGTGCATCATTCAGCAGTTCTGCATGATCGCGTTGGATATCCAGAAAATCTTTCATCCGCTTGCTGTTGCTGAAAGTAGGGGGGTCCATGATCACCAGGTCAAAACTGCCGGGGGCCAATGTTTTCAGGTATTGCTTTACATCTGCGTGCACAAAAGAATATTTACTTGTATCCTTATACAGATTGATCGCGAAATTATCTTCCGCCCAGTTCAGGTAGGTTTTGGAAAGATCCACAGAACAAACCGAAGCCGCGCCTCCTGCCGCTGCATACACAGAAAAAGAGCCGGTATAGCAAAAGAGATTCAACACCCTTTTATCCAGGCAATTTTCTTTAACCATCTGCCGGGTGATGCGATGATCGAGGAATAGACCGGTATCAAGGTAATCCGTCAGGTTCACCAGCAATTTCAAGCCATTCTCCAGCACAGTAAAGAACTCCTGTTTGGTATCTATCTTCTCATATTGACCCTCCCTGTGCGACATGCGCTTACGCTGCCGTACAAACATATGGGTTACCGGAACCAGGGTTATTTCACTGATCACAGCCAAACACTCATCCAACCATACTTCATGCTCCTCATCCGTCATACCATGCCTGCGCAGGTATTCGGCCAGGTAAAGTTTATCCTCGTAAAGCTCTATACAAAAAGGAAATTCAGAGAGGTCGTGATCGTAGATACGGTAACAGCTGAGTTGCTGGCGTTTAGCGAGCTTGCTACGGTGTTTATACACCTTTGTAAGCCGGTTAATGAACATCTCAAATTTGCCTGCCTCACTCATAAGTGCAAATTAGGTAATTGGGTAAACAGGAAATAGGAATTATGGAATTAATGATTGTAAGCATGGCTTTTGTCCAACAACATTTACCCATTTACCTGTTTACCTAATCAACCAATTACCTTATATTTAAAAACCTAAAAACTGCTTCATGAGACAATCTCTATTCGTTCTATGCTTCCTATGCATGGCTGGCTCGCTTTCAGCCCAGGAATACAGCAATTATGCGGAACAAAATAACCGCTTACAGGCATTGGTGAAAGCCTGGCCACAACTGGCTTCCCTTACATCGCTTGTAAAAACAAACGGGGGCAAAGATATCTGGTTACTGACTATCGGCTCCGGTAAAACAGAATCCAAACCGGCTATTGCTGTGGTTGGCGGCACCGAAGGAAATCATTTGCTGGGAACAGAACTGGCCATCGGTTTTGCAGAGAACCTGCTCAAAGCAAGCGGTACAGACAGTATAAAGAACCTGCTGGCAAAAACCACGTACTATGTTTTCCCGAACATGAGTCCTGATGCCATGGAACAGTATTTTGCCAAACTGAAATACGAACGGCTTGGTAATGCTACTGAAACAGATGATGACAGGGATGGTAAACTCAACGAAGATGGTTTTGACGACCTGGATGGTAACGGAAAGATCACGATGATGCGGGTAGAATCTGCCCTGGGCGAATACAAACTTCACCCCGATGATGCAAGGGTATTGGTGAAAGCAGATGCCGCAAAGGGTGAAAAAGGAAAATATCTCCTGCTTACCGAGGGCATCGACAATGATAAGGATGGGTTGTTAAACGAAGATGGCGAAGGGGGTATCGCATTCAATAAGAACCTTACGTATAAACATATTCCTTTTATACCCGGCGCCGGCGATTTTCCTGCAAGCGAAAAGGAAACCCGGGCGCTGCTTGATTTTTTATACGATGCGTTTAACGTATACGCGGTGGTGAGTTTCGGGAGCAATAATAATTTATCAACGCCTATTGCCTATAATGCAGGCGCCGCCCAGCAAAGGATATTGTCAGGATATTTAGAATCCGATGCAAAGGCAAGCAGCATGATCAGCGACCTCTATAATAAAGTGACCGGTTCAAAAGATGCGCCTAAAACATCTCCCGCCGGCGGCGATATTCTCTCATGGGGCTATTTTCATTATGCCCGCTACAGTTTCAGTACACCGGGATGGTGGGTGCCAAAAGCAAAACCGGATACGGCCAAAAAGGAAAAAGCATTTACGATGGAAGACCCTGTGGCCAACTATTTGCGCTGGTCGGCACAGCAGGGTATCACCAATACGTTTACCCCATGGCAGGTTATCCAGCATCCTGATTACCCCAACCAGAAAGTGGAAGTGGGTGGCATCGATCCTTTTGTGCTGATCAATCCCCCGTATAAAATGGCTGCTGAGATTGTGAAGAAACATACCGACTTCCTCGTGAAGCTCGCAGATCAGCAAGCGGAGATAGATGTGATCAACCTGAAAACAGAAAAGTTAGGCAATGGCTTAACACGTGTGAGCCTCGATGTCATCAACAAAGGCGCATTGGCCACGCATACCAAACTGGGCGAGCGCAGTTACTTTTTAAAGAAATTAAAAGTAGCGTTGAAAACAGCCGACAAACAGGAAGTGGTAGGTGGAAGAAAGATCACTTTACTGGCTTCACTGGAAGCAACCAGTTCCCAGTCGTTCAGCTGGCTCGTCAAAGGAAGCGGCAAGCTGGCCATTGAAGTGGGTTGCCCAACGGCAGGTGTAAAAAATGTAGAAGTAACACTCTAAAATAAATTATTATGAAACTAACTATCAGAACAATACTCAGTTTGCTTCCGCTTTGTCTTGCGGGTGTAAGCATTGGTCAAACTGCCGACCAGTTATTCAAGGCATCGGGTTCTCCTGTTAATCCAAAAGTAGCGGTTAGCTGGAACCGGTATAACGACCATGCAGGTATTGGCGAGATCTGTAAAAAGATCGCCGCTGCTTATCCTAACCTGGCAAAACTGGAATCGATCGGTAAATCCTATGATAACCGCGACCTGTGGTGCCTGACCATCACTGATTTTAAGAAAGGGGACCCGAACAAAAAACCCGGTATGTATATCGATGGCAATATTCACTCTAACGAGATACAGGGATCTGAGTTTGCCTTGTATACCGCATGGTACCTGACAGAATCTTTTGGCGACACAAAATTTATACAGGAACTGCTGGCAGATAAGGTCTTTTATATCGTACCCACCATCAATCCTGATGGCCGCGACAGTTATATTCATAAGCCCAATACAGCCAATTCGCCACGGTCGGGCGTGAAGCCGGTGGATAATGATGGAGATGGATTGGTGGATGAAGATTCTTATGACGACCTGGATGGCGATGGCCATATCACCCAGATGCGCAGGAAAAATCCGAATGGCCGTTACAAGATCGATCCCAAAGATCCGCGCATGATGGTTAGGGTAGGGCCCGATGAAAAAGGCGATTATGAATTACTGGGCACGGAAGGAATTGATAATGATGGCGATGGCCGTGTGAATGAAGATGGCTATGATTTTGAATATGATCCTAACCGCGACTGGGGATGGGGATGGCAGCCGAATTATATACAGAACGGGGCATATAAATATCCTTTCTCGCTTCCTGAGAACAGGGCCGTAATGGAATTTGTGGTAAAACATCCGAACATAGCCGCAGCGCAATCTTTTCACAATTCGGGCGGGATGATCTTACGCGGGCCGGGCGGACAGGAAGATGTAGGCACTTATAACTTCCAGGATCTGCAGGTATATGATGCAATCGGTAAAAAAGGAGAGGAGCTCCTGCCGGGTTATAAATACCTGGTTGTTTACAAGGATCTGTATTCTGCTTATGGCGGTGAACTGGACTGGTTCTATGCAGGCAGGGGCATTTATACGTATTCCAATGAATTGTGGACGGGTTACCTGATGTATATGCGGGAACTGAAAGGTGAACATGAATTGTATGGTTTTGATAAGGACCTGCTTTTCCAGGATGGTTTTGTGCCCTGGAAAGAATTCAACCACCCGCAATTCGGAAAGATCGAAATCGGCGGTTTCAAAAAGAATTTCGGAAGGGCGCATCCCGGTTTTTTAATGGAGTCGGATGCACACAGGAACATGGCATTCAGTATCTATCATTGTTATTCAACACCCAAACTGGAAGTGCAGGAGATCACCGAAAAGGACCTTGGTGATGGATTAAAGGAAGTGACCGCGATCATTGCGAATCAACGCATCATGCCCACACACAGCAGCCAGGATGCGAAGAACAAAATTGAGCGCCCGGATTATATCAGTTTAACCACTACCGGCAAGATCCTTGCGGGTATTCGCGTAGAGAATGCAGACATGAACCTGACCACTGAACAAAAGAATAACCCGCAAACAATAGAAGTTCCTAATATCCCCGGCGTGGGCGCTGTAACGGTTAGATGGATCGTACAGGGCGGCGGTAAGTATACGGTTACCGTAGACAGTAAAAAAGGAGGGGTAGCAAGCGGGAGTAGATAATTAATAATTGGTAATTAATAATTAGTAGTTGTAGTTACTGCATTGTTTGGCGCGTAATTAACAACGGCAGAAGCGTAATCTATCATTATTAATTACTAATTATTAATTATTAGTTGCCCTACCTGAGTTTCGCCAGTGCATCAGCGATCCTCACCCAGGCCCGTTCAATATTGGTCATGCTGTTCGCAAAAGAAAAGCGGACACAGTTTGGCTCGCCAAATGCATCACCCATGACGGATGAAACGTGCGCGGTATTCAGTAAATACATACTGAAATCGGCGGCATTATGGATCGTTTCTGTTCCATTCGATTTTCCAAAATAATAACGCACATCGGGGAATACATAGAAAGCGCCTTCGGGTGCAAAACATTTGAAGCCGGGAATCGCATTTACCAGCGCCAGTGTTTTTTCTCTTCGTCTCTTAAACTCTGCAGTCATTTCGAGGGAAGGTTTCAGGTCACCCGTTAAAGCCGCTACGGCCGCTTTTTGTGTGATGGAATTGGCGCCGCTCGTGAATTGTCCCTGGATCTTTTCACAGGCTTTCGTGATGGTGGTATTGGCGGCAATATAGCCCAGGCGCCAGCCGGTCATCGCAAAACCCTTACTAAGCCCGTTGATCAATACAACCCTGTCTTTCAGATCGGCAAACTGCGCAATACTTTCATGCTTGCCCACAAAATTGATATATTCATAAATCTCATCAGCGAGGATAATAATACCGGGGTGTTTCCTGAACACTTCCGCAAGACCAGCCAGTTCTTCTTTGCTGTACACTGCACCGGAAGGGTTACAGGGTGATGAGAACATGAATACCCTCGTACGCGGAGTGATGGCGGCTTCCAGCTGTTCGGGGGTTGTTTTAAAACTATTCTCTACCGTGGTCCT
Source organism: Bacteroidota bacterium (assembly GCA_025352905.1). GTDB lineage: Bacteria > Bacteroidota > Bacteroidia > Chitinophagales > Chitinophagaceae > Sediminibacterium. Next base: position 16,000 of record JANXRX010000073.1, read on the forward strand.
GATCTCCACCACTTTACCGCGCGCGATCTTTACCAGTTCAGAATAGGTTACCCAGTAAGGTGTGGGTATAATTACTTCATCATCTTCATCCACCAGCGCCAGTATGGCATTAGCGAGGCTTTGCTTGGCACCTGTTGAGGTAAGGATATTCTCAGGTTTATAATCAAGACCGTTATCCCTTTTCAATTTGAAACAGACTGCTTCACGCAGATCCATAAAACCCGCCACCGGTGTATAATGACTCCAGTTATCATTAATCGCCCTGATAGCTGCGTCCTTGATATGTTGTGGGGTATCAAAATCGGGTTCTCCGAGGCTGAGATCGATCACATCAATTCCTTTTGCCCTTAACTCGCGGCCCATTTTGGCCATTTTCAATGTTTCCGGTTCATTAAACCTGTCTAGTAAAGAAGAAAGCTGCATAAAAAACTACCTTGTTTAAAATTGAATACTTATTGAATTTGCGACGTGAAGTTCGGTAAAACTATCATAACATGCATTAGTTTCGTGGTTTATTGTACAGTCCATGGACCATAGACTATGGACTATGAACACAATCTTCTCTTATGCCCCACGAACCCATTTCCGTTTTCGACATGTTCAAAATAGGCGTTGGTCCTTCCAGTTCACATACATTGGGGCCATGGAGGGCGGCTTTGAGGTGTATTCAAACCATTCAACAAAAAACATCCCTTGATAAAGTATCTTCTGTTACCGTACTCCTGTATGGTTCACTTGCCAAAACAGGGAAGGGGCATGGTACCGACATCGCCGTGATGATGGGACTTTGCGGTGAGGACCCTGTTACCATTGATGTGAACACGCTCACGCCAAAGATCAATACCATTTTAGCGGAAAATAAGTTATACCTCGGCGGTGAAAAATGGATCAGGTTCCCGGTAGCGGAAAAGCTCCAGTTCCTGTACAAAGAATCCCTGCCGTATCATCCCAATGCGCTTTCTTTTTTGGTGGAACTGGAAGATGGAGAGAATTGGTGCGAGACTTTTTTTTCGGTTGGTGGCGGCTTCGTGGTAAAAGAAGGTGAAACAAGCGGCAGCAACAGCGTGGATCTGCCTTTCCCGATCAATACTGCGGATGATCTTTTACACTGGTGCATGAACGGTATGGCCATTCATGAAGTAGTAATGGAGAATGAAAGTGCCTGGCGTTCAGAAAGCGAAACCAAAAAAGGCGTGCTGAAAATATGGAACGCGATGAAAGAATGTACGTTCCGGGGATGCCATGCACAGGGAGAATTACCCGGTGGTTTACAGGTGCGGCGGAGAGCCTTTGACCTGAACAAACGGCTTACCGGCGGCCAGTCTTACCAGGATCATGAAGGCTGGATAAGTGCGATCAGGAAAGGAGGCAACGGTTTTACCTACACGCTTGACTGGGTAAGTTGTTTTGCCCTTGCTGTGAATGAAGAGAATGCCTCTTTTGGCAGGGTGGTAACAGCGCCAACGAATGGGGCCGCGGGAGTGATACCTGCAGTATTGCAATACTATATCGCTTTCTGTGATGGTGATAGTGAAGACAAGATCATCCGGTTCCTGCTAACAGCGGCCGAGATAGGCAGCATCTTTAAAAAAGGCGCCACCATTTCTGCAGCCATGGGCGGCTGCCAGGCCGAGATAGGCGTATCTTCTGCCATGGCCGCTGCGGCCTTAACGGAATGTATGGGCGGTACACAACGACAATCCTTAATGGCCGCAGAGATCGCAATGGAGCATCACCTGGGAATGACCTGCGACCCTATTGGGGGTTTGGTACAGATCCCCTGTATCGAACGCAATACTATGGGCGCCATTAAAGCGATCACTGCTTCGCAACTGGCCCTGCAAAGCTCTCCTGATTATGCGATCGTAAGCCTCGACAAAGTAATTAAGACCATGTGGGATACGGCCCTCGACATGAACAGCAAGTACAAGGAAACTGCTGATGGCGGTCTGGCCATTCATGTACCGTTGAGTTTACCGGAATGTTGAGCCCCGCCATTGTTGAGGTGCCGGTTCCTGGGTATGATTTTTTCTGAGATAAGATGAAATAGAACTATGCAAAAGCCACATATCATTATTCTGGGGGCGGGTTTCGCAGGTCTGCAGCTGGCACGTCGTCTGAGGAACAACGACATTGAAATCACGATCATCGATCAATTTAATTTTCACCAGTTCCAGCCACTGTTCTACCAGGTGGCAACAGGTCGCCTGGAACCCAGTTCTATTTCTTTCCCTTTGCGCAAAGTGTTTCAGAAAAAGAAAAATGTACATGTCCGGCTGGCCAAAGTAACGGCCATTGATACAACATTAAAACAGGTGGTTACAGAGGTTGCAGTTTTTACCTACGATTATCTTGTGATCGCTACAGGATGCACCACCAATTATTTTGGTAATAAAAATATTGAACAGTTTGCTTTCCCGATGAAGTCGACTGTTGAAGCCATTGCCTTGCGTAACCGTATTTTACTAAATTTTGAAGATGCGCTTTCTGCAAAAGAAGCCGACCTCGCAGCCATCATGAATATCGTGGTAGTAGGTGGTGGGCCAACAGGAGTGGAACTTTCGGGTTCCTTAGCCGAACTGAAAAAAAATATATTGCCCGATGATTATCCTGATATGGATTTTTCCAGGCTCAATATCTATCTGCTTGAAGCAGGGCCGGTTACTTTGGCGCCGATGAGTAAAGCCTCGCAGCAGGCCTCCCAACAATACCTTGAATCAATGGGCGTGCATGTTAAGACAGGCACCCAGGTAAAAGACTATGATGGCAAACAGGTAACGCTGGCCGATGGAACCACCATTCCCACGCATACGCTTATCTGGGCCGCAGGCGTAACAGGGAATACACCACCAGGGATCAGCGCCGATAAATTAGTACGTGGTAACCGTATCAAAGTGGATCAGTATAATCAGGTAGAAGGATTAGAAAATGTTTTCGCTATCGGCGATATCGCCTATATGGAAACAAGTGGTTTCCCGAAAGGACATCCGCAACTTGCCAATGTCGCGATCGCCCAGGCAAAAAATCTGGTGAAAAACATTGACAATCTTTTCAAACAACAGACGCTGGTTCCGTTTCAGTATAAAAGTCCCGGTACCATGGCTACGGTTGGCAAAAGAAAAGCGGTGGTGGATCTTCCTTTCTTCAGTTTCCAGGGAAGGATAGCCTGGCTGGTGTGGATGTTCCTGCACCTGATGCTCATCGTAAGTGTAAAGAACCGGCTGTTCATTTTCATTAACTGGGCCATCAGTTATTTTACAAATGATACCACTTTACGACTGATCGTATTACCTACGCAGAAAGAAATGGTGATGAAAGAAAAACAGGACGGCGCTGTTTAATTTTTTACCTGTTCGAGTACCTTATTGGCCGGTGTTTCAATCAGCAATTCTGCTGAACGTGTGCGTTTTTTTACCTTCTCAGACAATACTTCCATCTTCTTTAAAAAAACAGCATCGATCTTTTCCGCTGCGTGCAGTTCATCTGTTAATATCCGGTTCGTTGTATGGGTGAAACTGACCAGCTCATTCATTTTTTCAGATGCATCATGCAGGCTATCGGTATTTATTTTCAGCAGGGCATTCAGGTAGGTTCCTTCTTTCACCAGTTTTAGCCTTTGTTTTTCCAGTTGGTCCCTACGCCCGAGGATACGCTTCTGGTCAGTTGCGAAGCGTGTCCTTTTTTCCCGAAGCGCTTGGTCGTCCATATCTTTTTGCGACTTAGACATATTGCTTGCCATATTGCCAATGCTCGCCGGTTGTGAAGAAGAACGGCTGGAAACACTTGAGGGTGCCGCAGGAGGGATCCCTGCAAAACGATACTTATCATTAAAATCTTTTTTCTCCTGGTCGTATTGATCCATGTCCATTTTATTGCGGATATATACATCTGCCAGGCTATCTATGATCCTGTATAAATCCCTAACATCCGCATTATACCGGTTGATCTTATCCTGTAGTTCATCCCTACCTAACAGTACCTCTTCCGCCCGGTTGCCTGCATTGCTCAATGCGTTCGTAACAATATTGATCACATTGCCGGTACAACCTGTTTCCCTGCAGGAGCGGATATCAGAAAAAGAAAGTTTGGTATTGGCGGTTATCAATACATTTTCCTGCGCGAATGCGTGCTGTGAAAATAACAGGCTGCTGAAAAGGATTACTGCGACCGGTAAACTGGAGGATATTTTTGTAAAGCGGAGGAGTTTACAAATGTGGCGCATACTTTTTACTTATTGCTAAAATACGCAATAAATAAAGCATTTCAAAGCGCCGGATCAGTTCAGTTGCGGATTCAGCTCAAAATTTTCCATATCCACGCCGGTATAATCCCTGATCTCGTTGTATAAAGTGCCTCTTTCAACGGGTTGTCGTTTTACCTGCCTGATCAGGGTTACCAGTTCGGCGGTATTCATAGCAGGGGTCTGTTCCTCGCTGCCGGCCATGGCATAGATCTTTGTTGAATCGTCGATCGTGCCATCAATATCATTTACGCCAAATGCAAGCGAGAGTTGGGCGTTCTGCCTGCCCAGCATTGGCCAGTAGGCTTTAATATGTGGGAAATTATCCATATACAGGCGTGATACGGCATACATTTTCATATCCTCGATTACGGTTGATTCGGGTATATGACTCATATCATTATCCTTATTCCGGAACTTAAGCGGAATAAATGTATTAAACCCGCCTGTCTCATCCTGCAGCTTACGTAGCCTCTCCATATGATCGATACGGTGCCAGTATTTTTCGATATGGCCATATAATAAGGTGGCATTGCTATGCATACCTAACTGGTGTGCCGTTTTGTGTATATGCAACCATCCATCAGCATCTACTTTATCCTCGCAGATCTGTGTACGTATCTCGGGGTGAAAAATCTCTGCGCCACCGCCGGGTAGAGAATCCAAACCGGCTTCATGCGCCATTTTCATGCCTTCCTCCACGCTCAGTTTGGCTTTTTTGAACATATAATCCAGTTCCACCGGCGTAAACGCTTTGATATGCAAATCGGGCCGGTGTGCTTTAATGGCTTTGAGGAGGTCAACAAAAAAAGCCATGTTCATTTTAGGATGCACCCCCCCAACAATATGCACTTCTGTAACGGGTTTGCCATCGTAGCTTTTTACGATATGCATCATCTGCTCAATACTTAGTTCCCAACCTTCTTCGCGGTTTGCATATAGTTTTGAGTATGCACAGAATTTACAGGAGAATACACATACATTGGTTGGCTCGATATGAAAATTCCGGTTAAAATAGGTCTTGTCGCCGTGCTTCTGCACGCGCACCCAGTTAGCCAGCGCGCCGAGCCAGGAGAGGGAACCCTTTTCAAAAAGGGCCACACCATCATCAAAAGAGATCCTTTCTTTTCTAAGTATTTTTTCTGCTACCTGTTTAAGTTGTGTATCGTTTACCGAATCGATCAGTGCCTGTATCCCTGTTTCCATAACTGGTTCTTATGGATGCAAAGTTAGGGAGTGAACTGTTAAATAATAAAGATTATTACCTGCTCAAAATACCGCGTCTCCCCTCGGAAAACACTTTTAATGCGCAACTCTCTCCATCGCTTTCGGATCATGCTTATAACGGAATGCCAATGGGAACAGGATGCCGAGTACGAGCGCATAGGCCGCAAATGAGAACCAGATGCTCTGCCAGTCTTTAACGCCGTTAACGGTGAAATGGTCCACAACGCGGCCGCTGATATAATTGCCGAGAAAGGCGCCGATGCCATTGGTCATCAGCATGAATAAACCCTGGGCGCTGGCCCTGATCTTGATATCGGCCTCTTTTTCTACAAAGAGGGAGCCGGAGATATTGAAGAAGTCGAATGCCATCCCGTAAATGATCATGGAAAGAATCAACAGGTACAGGCCGCTGCCGGGGTTGCCGATGCCAAATAAGCCAAAGCGCAGTACCCAGGCGAAAATGCTGATCAGCATCACCTGCTTGATCCCGAACTTTCGCAAAAAGAAAGGTATGGTAAGGATGAACAGTGTTTCGGATATCTGGGAAATAGAGATCAGCAGGTTGGAATGTTTTACACCGAATGCATCCGGATAGGTATTTTTAAAATCATCCAGGAAAGTTGACCCGAACGTATTCGTGATCTGCAGGGCGGCGCCCAATAACAAAGCAAAAATGAAAAAGATCAGCATCTTCTTTTGGCGGAACAGCACAAAAGCATCCAGGCCAAGGGAAGAGACAAGGCTTTTCTTTTCTTTCGATTTAACCGGCGGGCAGGCCGGCATCATAAATGCATAAATACCCAGTAACAAACCGGCGCCGGCACTGATATAAAATTGAAAAGGACTCTTGTTCCATCCACACAGATCCACCATCCACATGGCGCAGATAAATCCGATCGTTCCCCATACACGGATAGGGGGGAAATCCTTTATAATATTGAATCCTTTTTTTTCCAGGATAATATAGGATACGGTATTATTCAAACCGATCGTTGGCATGAATACAAAAGAATTGAGGAGCATTAACAGGTAGAGACCGGAGTAATCGGTTACACGCGATGCGCAGAGTAACAGGATGGCGCCGATAATATGACAGATCCCAAATACTTTTTCGGCATTTATCCAGCGGTCGGCCACGATCCCGAATAATGCAGGTGTGAAGATGGAAGCAATACCCATGGTGCCAAATATGCTGCCTACCTGCCAGCCCTGGAAATGGAGCACATTGAACATGTATGCCCCGATAGAGATCAGCCAGGAGCCCCAGACAAAAAATTCCAGGAAATTCATCAGTATAAGGCGGTACCTGATATTCATTGTGAGGCAGTTTTGGGTGAAAAAAGAATAGGGGGAAGATAAAGGAATATCGTGGCCTAAACAAGGGGGATTGAAAAATGCCACTGAGGCACTGAGGCACTTAATTTTTCTGTGCTTCAGTGCTTAGTGGCAAAAAAAAGGAGCTTCCTAAAAAGCTCCCTTACTAAAATTTCGTTCCCGGTTAAATATGCGACTGTATTTTCTTATCCAGTACAGATTTAGGCACAGCCCCGATCTGCTTGTCAACGATCTGGCCGCCTTTAATAAAAAGGATCGCCGGAATAGAAGTGATACCATAATTCACGCTCAGGTTAGGGTTATGGTCCACATTCACTTTACCCACATTGATCTTGCCATTGTATTGCACTGCAAGTTCTTCAATAACGGGGCCGATTGCGCGACAGGGTCCACACCATTCTGCCCAGAAATCCACTAAAGTCAGTTTATCGCTGTCCAGCACTGTTGCCTGGAAGTTTGCGTCTGTAAGTTCTAAAGCCATTGTTTACTGTTTAAATGTTTATGAGTTGATTATTATTTCCTTGATTTTTTACAGGTAGAGAACATCAAATATAAATCCAAACCCTGATTTGTGCTGATTTGACTTTTCCACCTTTGTTACTAATGACGTTACAACAGTTAACTACTGACAAGGGGTCAGTTATCCTACCAATCCCACATTCACCAGCACATCCGGGTTTTCGAGCAGGAACTCGGCCATTTCTTCATTCATCTGGAAACCTTTTTCGAAGGTGTACAGGCTTACTTTCAGGTTCTCCTTGGGTTCATAAATATTGAAGCGGAGGGAGGATTTACCGGGGAAGCTGCGTAAGTTCTTATCTACAAAGCGTACAAAATCGGGTGTAATGGAAGCAGGGTGCACATTGATCTCGAGGCTGCGGGTCAGCGTTTGTTTTACGGTTTCGAGTAAGGACATCATATTCACTTTAAAATCGAACTCATTAGGCCGGTTATACCTTGGCCGGAAAAACCCGGTAATGAGTACGTTTTGGCCTTTTTCGAGGTAATTCTGGAATTTGATATAATCCTCGCTCCAGAGCAAAAACTCTGTTTTACCACTGAAATCCTCAATACTGAAGGATCCGAAATTTTTGCCCGTTTTGGTAACCCGGTGCTGTACATCGGTAATCAACCCGGCAACGCGCAGACTTTTACCCGGGTTTGGCTGCAGGTGCAGGGTGTCTTTGATCTCGTTAAAATCATTGATTTTGGTGATCCCGTAATATTTCAGTTCAAACCTGAAATGATCCAGCGGGTGGCCGCTCATAAACATACCGGTTACATCTTTTTCATGTTCCAGCAGTTCGGTCAGTGTCCAGGGTTCACAAGGGGAAATTTTAGGCTGCGGCACCTGCATGGCTGCCGGCAGATCGCCGAATAGCGTATTGGTTGTGCCCGTACTCAGGCTTTGCTGCGCCTGTCCATACCCGATGATCCGTTCCAGGCCGCTGATCCTTTCCCCATCCGGGATATTGAAATACTGTGCACGATGGTATGCCGTAAAACAATCAAAGGCGCCTGAATACGCGAGGCTCTCCAGCGATTTTTTATTCACATTCTTTTGCAGGATGCGTTTGATAAAATCAAAGATATCCGCATAAGCACCGTTCTTTTCCCTCTCAGCAATCAGGTTATCAACGGCGCCTTCACCCACGCCTTTTAATCCACCCAGTCCAAAACGGATCTCGCCTTTCTGGTTAACGGCAAACCCTTTCAGGGATTCATTCACATCGGGACCCAATACTTTAATCCCCATCCGCTTGCACTCTTCCATAAAGAAAGTGATCTTTTCGATACTGCCAGAATGGTTTAAAACGGCCGACATGAACTCTCCCGGGTAATGGGCCTTCAGGTAAGCTGTCTGGTAGGCCACAAACGCGTAACAGGTAGAGTGCGATTTATTAAATGCATATTGGGCAAATGCTTCCCAATCGGTCCAGATCTTTTCTAAT
>JANXRX010000121.1 GCA_025352905.1 Bacteroidota bacterium
CCGTCTATCAATACCAAAGTGGAAGGACGGGTTGCATAGATCACTTTTGGCGGTGCATTGTTTAAATCCTTTGATAATTTCTTTTCTTCCGTACGCATTTCAAGAGAAGAAAGAACATGATCTAACGGCAGGCTGAACCCTGATGCAGGGATCTGTGTTTCGAGGGCCGTTTTAATATAATTGATCCGGTTATCATCCGTATCGGATGCCAGTTTTAAATTGGGGACCTTTACGGATATAATATTGATACGACGGGCATCCTTATCCGTTTCCACATTGGCCACTGACCAGAAAGTTCCGAATACCGGTTCAGCCTGGCTGGCCGACTGTATTGAAATAGCAGACCTGAATTTGAATACATTTCCTGCGAAGGACTCAGGTTGTGGCTGGTAGATCCTGATCACCGAACCGTCTGGCGCCGTAATCATCTTTGGCCATTCTTCCTGTGCCGACAGGGCGCTCATACAAAAAAGCGTAACACACATAATACTAATACGTAGATAGAGATTTTTCATAACCGGGGTTTAAACAGTACTAAATTAGAAAGACCGTTTCTTATTTTGGTTGTTTGACTTGTTAAAATGCTAAGAGTTAAATCGTTAGGCCAAAAAAGGCAAAAATCAAGCCATTATTAACAATGCATTTGTTAATTAAAACCAAGTGTCGGTGAACAATCTTCGTTTTGTCGGTGAAAAACCGATGTTGGGCATGAAAGAGAGGACATTAATATAATATTAACGAAGAAGTCATTGGGTCATTGGTCATTAAAATAGTAGCTGTAAATCCTGAAATCTACCAGAGCTGTTTACCCTGGTAAAAATCCAGCACTTTTGAGCGAAGGAGATAATCGTATTTGGCCGCTACAAAATTGGCATTGGTACGGTCAACATTATTCTTGGCCAGCAGGTATTCAACGGATGAGTTCACGCCGGCATTAAAACGAACTTCGGCGGCTTTAAAGGACAAAGTAAAATCGGCAAGCTGGCGCGCGAGGGTCTGGTATCTTTCAAACGCGGAATTCATATTTACATAAGATTGATCGATGGCCTGCCGCAATTGTGTTTTGGCGCTTTGTTCTTCAAAACCGGTACGTTTCTCTGCTATTTTCGCAAGGTTCACATTGTTACGGGCACGTAAACCGTTAAGGATCGGGATCTGCAGGCCAATGCTCAGAGAGGAATTAAAATTATTGGATAACTGGTCGCCATACGTGATCCGCTGGCTCAGGTAATTACTTTGCGGAGAGAATACGGAGAATTTATTGCCACCCACTGTAACATAATTGGTAGTAGGCACATCTAACGTATTGATCAATTCCAAACGGTTGGCCACGCTGGAATAATTAGAACCCAGCCCGCCATTAAAACTAAGCGTTGGCAATAACTGCCCCCTGGCGGCAAGCAGCCTTTTCTCCGCACTTTTTCTCCGCAGGTCCGCTGCCTTTATCAAGGCTAATTGTTGTGATGCCGCCTGGTAGATATTATCGGGTGTGCCATCATACAATACAGGAGCCTGCTGCTCAGTTATATTTTCTAATTGAATGGCGGTGTTATACGGGGTATTCATTAACTGTGCGAGGCTGAGCTTCGTATTTTCAAGTGTATTCTTTACCGTTAGTACGTTCAGCTCATCACCGGATAACTGAGCTTTCAGATCGTACAGTACAGAAGGGGTGATGGCGCCTTCGGCATTCAGCACATTTAAGCGCTCTACCTGGCTGCGGCTAACCTCCACCTGTTTTTTGGCGATGGTTAATTGTTCCTGGTTGCTGAGGATCTGCAGGTAAGCCAAGATCACGTTAATGGTCAGGTTTTCTTTTGCCTGCTGCCAGTCTAACTGACTGGCCTCGTAATTCAGTTCATTCTGTTTGATATTATTCCGGATAGCGGATCCGTTCCAGATAACCACGCTCGTATTGATGCCGTAACTGGCAAAATTGATCTGCTGATCGGCATAACTGTTGGTATAAGGGTCGATGCTGCGTCCCTGGTTGATACCGTGATTAATATTACCTGATATAAAAGGGAGTTGGTTACCCTTTGCCAGTTTATATGAGATATTATCGTTCTCGGCCTGGTAACCGGCCTCACGCACAGTCAGGTTATTGTTGATCGCTGTTTCCACGCACTGTTTCAGGCTAAGCTGCTGGGCCGCCGTGAGCTCAGTTTTCAATAACAGGAGGCTCACACATACAATACTTACTACCGTTTTTTTCATATACTTAATTTAACAACGCTTCTTTATTTTTTTTCGATCCTTCCGTCTAATAATTCGATGATCCTTTTGCCATAGGCGGCATTTTTTTCTGAATGGGTAACCTGGATAATGGTAACGCCGTCTTCTTCATTGATCTGTTTGAATAACTGCATAATCTCTTCACCCTGTTTTGAATTAAGGTTACCGGTAGGTTCATCGGCCAGTAACAGTTTCGGTTTGGCTACCAGTGCCCGTGCAATACCCACGAGTTGCTGCTGACCGCCGGATAACTGAGCAGGGAAGAGATCCTTTTTCCCAACGATCTGGAAGCGGTCGAGCATATCCGCAACGATGGCCTGCCGCTCAGCAGATTTTATATTCTGGTATAATAAAGGGGTTTCAATATTCTCATACACCGTGAGTTCATCTATCAGGTGATATGCCTGGAACACGAAACCGATATTCTCTTTATAGAGTTGCGACCGCTGTTTTTCTTTGATATTAAATACATCCTGTCCCAGGAACCGGTAACTGCCTTCCGATGGCCCGTCGAGCATACCGATAATATTGAGCAAAGTGGATTTCCCCGACCCGGATGGGCCCATGATGGAAATGAAAGCGCCTTCTTCAACAGTAAGGTTAATGTCTTTCAACAAAAACACACGGTTGTTCCCGTTATTGTGCCATTTATAGATTTTCTGCAGCTCAATCATTTCAGTTGGTTTTAAACCGGTTAACAATTATCCAAAACATATGCCATTCGTATAACTTGTTTATTTACAGTTAGTTAGAATGATTATTTTTTCTGCCCTGTTCGTTAGCGTACAGCAACTGTGCGTTTTCGGACACTCATTCCGTTCTCAAACTCTTCACAGGGTTCGCCTTCGCTGCTTTGATCGCCTGCAGGCAAACCGTTAGCAAAGCTATGCACATAGCCAGTATTCCGGCGGTTAGCAGCATCCATACATTAATATTGATACGGTAGGCAAAATTAGCGAGCCATTTATTCATCAGTATCCAGGCCGTAGGTGTGGCAATAGCAATGGAGATGCTTACCAGGAACACGAATTCTTTGGATAAAAGAGCTACGATGTCCTTTATATTGGCGCCAAGTACTTTACGGATGCCGATCTCCTTGATGCGTCTTTCCGCGGAAAAAGCGGTCAGGCCGAAAAGTCCCATAGCGGATATCAATACTGCGATGACGGAGAATACGAGTACCAGGTAGGATGTTTTTCTATCTGCCCGGTATAACTTATCGAATGCTTCATCGAGGAAATTGTATTCGAAAGGGTTGGTGGGGAATAATGTTTTCCATTTGGCTTTCACCACCCGCAACGCATTTTCTGATTGGCCCGGCTGGATCTGGATATACATATTCTGCCGCCAGTAGGGGCGATTGAACATGACGAGCGGGCCAATCTTATCATGCATGCTCTGGAAATTAAAGTCTTTCGCTACGCCGATGATTGTTCCGGTATCGCTTTCATGTATAAAGCGCTGACCGATCACGGGCTGGTGTATATTCAATTCCGAAACCGCAGTTTCGTTGAGCACAAAAACTTTTTCATCTCCTTTATCATGATCCCTGAACCAACGACCTTCCTTCAATTCAAGGTGAAACATTTTAGGAAAATCAGCGTCTACTGAAAGGCCGGAGATGGACGGATCATAGTTTTCCGGTTTGCCGTTCCAGTCATACCCGCCCGAACTCTGTGTATGCGTATCAATGATATCTGTTTGCGCAATAGATACGGATGCAATGCTGCTTTCTTTCTGTAGGTCTGTCTTTAGATTTTCCAGGAATGAATTCTCCATTGATCTTACTACGAACATTTGTTCTCCGCGAGCGGGTAGTTTCCTGAATGCGTCTAAGGGCACCCTGATATTGAATACCTGGGCCTTGTTATAACCGTTGTTTGCTCTTTGTATATATCGCATTTGCTGAAAGATCACGATGGTGCCGGTGATCAGGATCGCTGATATACAAAACTGGGTAACTACCAGGCTCTTACGGAAATACACATCTTTTACTTTCAGGATGGTGATACCGCGAAAAACACTTAGTGGTTGAAAAGAGGATAGTAGTAAAGCGGGATAAATCCCATTCATTAATGTAGTGAATACAAGGGTGCCGAGCAAGATCTGCCATAGTTGAACACTAGATAATGAAAGCGTGATATGGGTATCCATCAGCACATTAAAGAAGGGGAGGCTTACCTGTACCAATAGGAGCGCGAGTGCCAGTGAGCCTGCGCTAATCATACATGATTCAATAATGAACTGGCGGAACAATTGCCATTTAGCTGCACCGGCGATCTTCCGGATACTCACTTCTTTCGCCCGCATGCTTGCTCTTGCCGTTGTGAGGTTCACATAGTTGATACAGGCAGTTAACAGTATCAAAATGGCGAGTATGGAAAAAATGGTTACTGTTTTTTTGTCTATATGCCTGATCGCTGATTGTTGCAGCTCCGTTTCAAAATGCATTCCGGATAAGGGAGTCAATTTTGACCAGGTTTCTTTAGATCTTTTGCTAAAACTTTTCAGATTATCCTGGTAAAGGGCGGTTAATTTTTGCTCAACCATAGCCTGGTTGGCATCTTTTCTTAATTTCAGGAAAGTCATAACAGAAGATACTCCCCAATAATTCATTTCACGAACATTTTGCGCCGTTGCATAATATGTGCTTATTGGTAGCAGTATATCATATTGAAAACTTGAATTAGCAGGATTGTCTTTTAGTATGGCCCGAACAGTGAATTGCGTACTGTCTATCTGTATCAGTTGTCCTACAGCATTCTTATTCCCAAAATATTTCTTTGCTTTTGTTTCAGTAAGGGCAATACTATTAGGGACTTGCGAAAATACCTGCAGGTTGCCGGTTACCACTTCGTAATGAAACAGGTTGAACCAGTTGCTATCTACCTGCGCGCAGCTTTGCTCTTTAAACAATTCTCCATTCACTTGAAAAACGAAGGCATTCCGGGACCGGTCCATAAGCCGTGCCGTGCCCTCTATTTCGGGCAGTTTTTTTTGTGCTTCGGAAGCAAACACATATGGGGTGGTTTCATTTATCCAGGTATTGCCATCGCCACTGCTTACCTGGGTATATTTAGTAATACGATAGATACGGGCAGCATCCGCATGATAGCTATCATAGCTGATCTCATTCTGTACCCATAACATAATCAATACAGCCGCCGCCATGCCAACGGATAGCCCGGTGAGGTTAATGATAGTTATGGAGCGGTTTTTCCATAATGCGCGCCATGTCGAGAATAAGTTATGCATAGGACTTAGTTTGTGGGTCATGGTTCATAGGTTACGCTGCTTTGCCATGAACTACTCCGTACGTAAACTTTTTACCGGGTTTGCTGATGCTGCTTTGATCGTTTGAAAGCATATAGTTAGTAATGCGATCAATATGGTTAACAGGCCCGCACCGGCGAACAGCCAGGCACTGATGGGTGTTCTGTAAGCGAAATTATCCAGCCATTTATGCATGGCCCACCAGGCAATGGGTGTTGCTATCAGGAAGGCAATCACCACCAGTAGCAGGAAATCCTTTGTAAGAATGGACACGATATCCGATACCGATGCGCCCAGCACTTTTCTTACGCCTATTTCTTTTGTTCGCTGGTTAGTGGTGTACATTACCAGCCCGAGTAAACCAAGGCAACTGATTAAGATCGTAAGACCGGTTGCCCATCTTAATAAACTGGATATATGCTGTTCGGATTCATAATACCTGGCGATTGTTTCATCGAGGAATTTATATTCAAAATCTTCCGTAGGATATACCTGTTTCCAGGATCTTTCTATTTTGGCAAGCGCTGTTTTCCAGTTGCTGCCATCGGCTGTTTTGGGCTGTAAAGTGATGGAGAATGTACGTAATATTTTGCCCCAGTTTCCTATAGCGAGGGGCTTAATTTTTTCGTGCAATGATTTTTGATGAAAATCTGCCAATACGCCTGAAACAGCCACCTGCTTACCGCTCCATTCCACATATTTACCTATGGCTTCCTGTGGATGGGTAAAACCGAGAAGGCGGGCGTAGGTCTCATTAATGAGGAACTGGGTAACGGTATCACTGGCAGTAAAGTTTTTGCCAGCCAGGAGTTTTAACTGAAACTGACTAAGGTAAGTAGTATCGCCAAATTTCATTTCTACATCATTGGCCAGTTCTTTTTTCCCATTCTTATACTTGATAGTGCTTGACCATGAGCCGTTTGAGGAAGGTGTTCCGTTACTCATACCCATCATGGTCACTTCAGGCAGGGACCTGATCTTCTCTGCCAGTACGATTTTATGAGATCTTGCCGTGTCCCTATAATTGGTTGAGAAATAAACGATGGCATCCTTTCGAAAACCAAGATCCTTATTCAGCGTATAATGTATCTGTTGCCCAACCACAAGCGTTGCCAATATAAAAAACTGTGCAATGGTAAATTGCGAAACAGTAAGGCTTTTCCTGATCCATACTTTGCTTGATTTTCCCGGTGTAAAATTATTTTGGCTCTTTAAAACGTTTACAGGCCGGAAACCTGATAACACCATGGCAGGATAGAAGCCTGCAAGGAAACTTACTACCACCAGCAGTGCAACAAGGAAAGCCATCATTGCCGGCTGTTTCAAGAGGTTAAAATGTAGTTCGGGCGGAATAAAGTCACTAAATACTTTTAATAACAGGGGCGTAAGTACAATAGATAAAATGGTAGCGATCAGGGTAATAAAAAAAGTTTCACTTAAGAACTGCAAGACCAGCTGTTGTTTGGAACTGCCCATTGTCTTGCGGATCCCGATTTCCTTGGCGCGTTGTGAACCTTGTGCAGTGGTCAGGTTCACGAAATTGATACATCCCAGTAGTAATAAGAAAGCCGCTACTGCTAAAAGGCCATACAGTGTGGGTTTGTGTGCTGTCCGCTGATCAAAATTGCCATAGTCGGCATTAAAATGCAGGTCACTAAGTGGTTGTAATTTGAATTCGAGCGTACTATTATCATCATGTAGTTTAGCCCGGTATTTATCGTAGAAGTTATGTGCCTGTTTTTCTACATGAGCAAGAGAAGTGCCGGGGGCGATTTGAACAAATAATTGCGAGTTGCCATTGGTATTGTTCCATTCATCGATGTCCATTTTTTTTAACCCTGTTTTTTCAAGGGTTATTCTTGAAACGAATACAGTAAAATTGAAGTCGGTGTTCCCTTCCATATCTTTAACAATACCCGTCACCCTGGTTCTGACCGTATCATCAAAAATGATCTCTTTCCCGATAATATCTGACGGAGTCAATTGCGGAAAATACAAACTGGCGCCTTTTGCGGTTAATACAACCTGGTTAGGCTCTTTTAGTGAACTGACCGGTGATCCGGCCAGCCATTGATAAGGAATCAACCTAAAATAACCTTCATCTGCGAAAACGATGTTGTGTTGGTTCTTCAGTGTAACAGGTGCATGACCATTAAAAGGGGGTATCGTCAATTTTTCACTCTCGGTCCATAAACGGAATGGACTGATGATCTCTAATCCGGTAGCTTCTTTCCGCATAGTATTACCAAGCGGAGAGGTTACCCCTGAATTTTTATACACTTCTCCCGAAAAGCTAAAATTGGATACTATCCTGTATATCCTGTCACCATTCTTATGATGTTTATCAAAACTAAAATCATACTGCACGATCAGAAAAATGACCAGAGCTGCGCTGATCTCAATGGAAAGCCCAATGATATTAATAAACGAAAGAGCTTTGTTCCGTATAAGATTTCTGAACGCAGTTTTGAAATAATTTGTAAGCATGGGTTAGTTATTTAGAGAACAGGGGTAAGGGGTAAGGCATGAGGCGTAAGGCGTAAGGCATAAGTGGGAAGGCATAAGTATAATTTGGGTATAAAAAATAGTGTTTACATGATTAGGTATACTTTTTGTTTTTCCTTACGCCTTATGCCTTGCGTCTTACCCCTCTCTTCTCACTCCGTTCGTAAACTTTTCACCGGGTTAGCCATTGCAGCTTTGATCGCCTGGATGCTTACGGTAAGTAAGGCAACCGTTGCGGCTATGATGCCTGCGGCGATGAAGATCCACCAGCTGATAGAGATCCGGTAGGCGAAATCTGCCAGCCATTGATGCATGGCATACCAGGCAACGGGGAACGCGATCACTGCGGCTATGACCACCAGTTTCAGAAAATCTTTTGATAACAGCATCACAATACTTCCCGCGCCCGCGCCTAACACTTTGCGGATCCCGATCTCTTTAATGCGTTGTGTAATGGCAAAAGAAGATAATCCCAGTAATCCCAAACAGGCAATAAAAATAGCGATACAGGCAAAGATCGTGAACAGGCTTCCCTGCCGCTGTTCAGATTCGTATTGTTTCTGAAAACGGTTGTCTAAGAAATCAAACTCATAAGGTGTTTCCGGAACATTCTTTTTCCAGGCTTTTTCAATCGCCTGTAAGGCTTCGGTGGTATTTGCACCGCTAAACTTTATAGAAATGGAGTGGAAAAAACCGGCCTGTTGCAGCCTGGGTAATACCAGTACCATCGGAACGATCTTCTGGTGCATCGATTCAAAATGAAAGTTCTGCATTACTCCGACTACTTTACCACGCATACCTCCATAACTCAGCTCTTTACCGATCGCTTTTTCAGGAGTTCCCCATCCCAATGTCTGAACGGTTGCTTCATTAACCACATAACTGGAAGTGTCTGTACCAAAATCCCGCGAATAGTTTCTGCCAGCAGCCATTTGTATATCATAGGTGGGAATAAAGTCATAATCTCCTGCCAGGAATTTCAGTTCTGTGTTGATCGGCTGTAAGGAATCCGCCTCTATCAAAGCAGCATTCTGCGAATCAAGCAGCCTGCCCGTGGGTATACGGGATGAGCGACCCACATTCCTGATATTCGCATTGGCCAGCAAATCGTTCCGTAAAGATTCATACTGCGTGGTGGTTGCGATATTGTATGGCAATACCACGATATGGTCTTTATTATATCCCAGCGATGCTTTTTGCATATAGCCCAATTGCTGGAATACGATCGCGGTTGTGATAATGAGCACGATCGAAATGGTGAATTGAACTACTACCAGCGCCTGGCGGAAAGAAATGCTCCTGCCGCCAGCCCTGAACAATCCTTTTAATGTTTTTACGGGTTGGAATGCCGACATAAAAAGTGCCGGATAAACGCCGGAGACCAATCCCACGATAAAAGGAACCAATAAGATAACAACGATTATCTGCCATTTTAATAAAATGGATAGCGAAAGTGTGAGCCCTGATAATGTGTTCAGCCAGGGAATAACCAGCGCCACGCATCCGAAAGCGAGTAACATAGACATACAGGAGATGAGTACAGATTCACTGAGGAATTGTGCGATCAATTCCTGCCGGGTAGCGCCTGCCACTTTCCGTATCCCGATCTCTTTTGCGCGCAGCGTGGAACGGGCGGTAGAAAGATTCATATAATTGATACAGGCGATCAGGAGGATGATCAGCGCGATCACACCAAAGATATATACCCGCATAATGTCGCCGTTTTCTTCTGCTTCCGTATCAAGATGGGAACGCAGGTGGATATCGGTTAATTTCTGAAGACCAAGTGTGGTTCGTAGAGAAGGCTTGAAATTTGCCGGTGCGCCAGGGAAATGTACCCTGTCATCAAGGAATGCAGGGAATTTAGCAATGATATTTTGGTATGGATAATTTTCAGGCAATAACAGGTAAGTAAAAAAAGAGTTGTTGCCAAAATTGGTTTCGAGGCTTTTCTGGCCATAGATGGCTGTATCTTTTAGTGTATTAAAAGATACCATGATCTCCGGGTGAATATGCGCAGTGGAAGGGAAGGCCTTATACACACCGGTTATCTTCAGATTGAACTGGTTGTTGATCCGGATCATTTTATTCATAGGATCCTGGTCGCCAAAATATTTTTTAGCGATCTCTTCTGTCACCATCCCGGTATAAGGATCCAGCAGGGCCCTGTGTGGGTTACCCTTGGTTACAGCTACATTGAAGATGTCTACAAGGTTCTCATCAGCAAAGAACAGTTTATCCTCATTAAAGATTTTTTCTTCATATCGCACGGGCGTTTTACCATTCTCGAGTAAGCGGGTCATTTTCTGGATATCCGGAAAATAGTTTTGGAGTAGCGGCCCGAATGGGGGCGCCACAGTTCCCAGGCGAAGCGTTACCGCTCCGTCCTTATTGTTAAAACTGCGGGTAACCCGGTAAATACGGCTGGCATTCGTATTATATTTATCATAACTGGTCTCGTGCAGTATATACACAGTGATCAGCAAACAACAGGTAAGACCAACGGTCAAACCAAACAGGTTAATGAACGAGATGAACTTATGTTTCACCAGGTTGCGCCAGGCCATTTTGAAATAGTTCTTGATCATGCGGTCTGTTTTAAATAGGGATTAATATATTGTTATCGGGCATTAATTACTTTTTAGGCGTAAGGCATAAGTGGTAAGGCATAAGCAAAATTTTGTACAAATAAATTATGTGTTACGCAATATGATTTGCATTTTTTTGTTTCCCCTTACGCCTTACGCCTTACGCCTTACGCCTTACGCCTTACGCCTTACGCCTTTACTCCGTTCTCAAACTCTTTACCGGATTCGCCAACGCTGCTTTGATGGACTGAAAACTGATCGTTACCAATGCAATAAACATAGCGCCGGCGCCGGCAAATAAAAATACCCACCAGCTGATCGTAATTCTGTACGGGTAAGCCTGTAGCCATTGGTTCATTCCCCACCAGGCAAGCGGATAGGCGATCAGGGCCGAGATCAATACGGGCTTGATAAAATCAGTTGATAACAGCCCCGTGATCGAACCCACGCTGGCGCCCAGTACTTTGCGTATCCCGATTTCTTTGGTTCTTCTTTCAGCGGTATATGCGGCCAGGCCGAATAATCCAAGACAAGAAATCAATATGGCCAGCGCTGCGAATATGCGCGACAGTTTACTTACGAGCATCTCGGCAAGAAATTTCTGATTAAACCTGTCATCTACAAAACGATATTGGAAAGGATACACACTATTATCTTTTTTCATGACGGCAGCTATCTGTGCCAGGGCATTCGCGGGATCGGTTTGCGCTTTCATGCGTATATACATTACAGACGCATATCTTAGCGGCAGGGCGGTGAATAAAACGGGATCTGACTTGCCATACATATTGCCATATACATAATCTTTCACAACGCCTACGATCACTGCCTGCGTGGTATCGCCTTCATAATGCAGGCTTTTTCCGATGGCGCTTCCTTTGCCCATTAATTTTGTGAGCGATTCGGTTACCATTACGTTCAGGTGGCCCCTTGCCGTATCGGATAATGCCAGGTTCCTTCCTTCTACCAACTGCATACCGGAAGTAGGCAGGAACTCGGGACTAACGCCTCTTGTAGAAACCAGTACTTTATTGTTTGCGGGTTTGCCTTCCCAGGTAAAACCGCTGGTATTATTTCCGCCATCAATCGTTGTATGATCAGATATGGCTACATTCTCCACCGCGCCTGTGGCCAGGAGATCCTGTTTAAACACAGAAAAATTCTTTCCCATCTCGCCCTGGATCTGTAATTCAAGCAGGTGGGCTTTATCAAAACCCAGGTCCCTGGTCTTTACATGCTGGATCTGCTGGTAAACAATGACCGTACTGATGATCAGTATAATCGATATGCTGAACTGAACGATCACCAACCCTTTCCGTATAAAAGCTACACTGCTGTTCTTCGTTTTTAAACCTTTTAAAACAAACACCGGGTTAAAAGAGGAGAGGTATAATGCCGGGTAGCTGCCCGCTACCAAACCGCATATTACCGTGATCAATACGAGAGAGCCCACATGCAATGGATTGTCAAAACCTGCTATGAGTTGTTTTTGCACCAGTGTATTAAAAGCAGGCAATAATAAACTGATCAGTAGCACTGCCACAAAAGAAGCGAGTAAGGTCATAAATAGTGCTTCTCCAATAAACTGTAGCACCAGCCAGCCTTTACCGGCGCCCATTACTTTACGTACCCCTACCTCACGAGCGCGTTTCTCACTGCGGGCCGTGGCCAGGTTCATAAAATTGATACAGGCGATCAGGAGAATGATCCAGGCAATAGCCGAAAACAAGCGGATATAAGTAACGCGGCCGCCACCGGTGGGTTTGCCATTCTCAAACTGGTCGTATAGATGCCAGTTTTTCAGGCCGAACAGGAACAATTGCGTAATCGACTCAGGATCTTTTTTCTTGAGGTAACCGGATAATTGTTTATTAACGGAAGCAACCGAAGCGTGTTCGCCCAACTCAACATAGGTGCTCAAAGAATTGTTCCCCCATCTATGCAGCCAGGGGCTTCGCTGGAAATAGATCTCGAATGGAACTACCCATTCAAACTGCATACTTGTATTGGCGGGAAAATCTTTCACAACACCGGTAACTACATAATCCTGCTGGTTATCCATCCGTACTGTTTTGCCTAGCACATCAGGGGTATTGCCAAAAAATTTCTTAGCTGTCTTTTCCGTAATCACGATCGAATACAATTGTGTAAACGCAGTGGTTGCGCTACCCTGTACAAAAGGAATGGTGAATATGCTGAATAGGGATGGTTCGGCAAAGCAACCTTCTGCATACATTGTTTTGTCACCAATACTGAATAAATAGGAGGTGTTCCCTTCCGATTTACGGCAGGTATTGATAATGCCGGGTATATCAGCCTGTATGGCAGGGGCCAGTAATCCCGGCGTGGATGAGTGTGTGAATATACCCGCTTCGTATTGCTGGTTCTCGCGTACCAGGTATACCCGGTCTTTTTTTGTATTCACCATATCATAGTTCACTTCATCCTCCACCCATAAAAAGATCAACCCTGCACAGGCAATGCCAATAGCCAGCCCAAAAATATTCATCGCACTATAGGTTTTGTTTTTCCACAATGTGCGGAGCGTGGTTTTGAAGAAGGTTTGCAGCATGGTTATTTTTATTATGGTTCATGGATCATGGTTCATAGATCATAGTTGCAGTAATTGCCATGAACTATGATCTATTAACTATTCCGTTCTCAAACTCTTTACCGGGTTTGCCAGCGCTGCTTTGATGGCTTTGAAACTGATCGTGATCATGGCTATCAGCAGGGCCAGTATGCCCGCGCAAACAAATACCCACCATTCAGGCGTTAACCTGTAAGCAAAATTTTTGAGCCATTGATTCATGGCCAGCCAGGTTAATGGTATGGTAACGAGGAAGGCGATCATTACCAGGTATAAAAAATCTTTTGATAAAAGCACTAACAGTTCACGGGTGGTAGCCCCCAGCACTTTGCGGATCCCGATCTCCTTGGTCCGTTGTTCGGTGGTGAATGATACTAATCCGAACAGGCCCAGGCTTGCGATTAGGATAGCAATCACGGCAAATACCGTAAATATCAGGGCAGTTTTTTCTTCTCCTTTGTATAAAGAATCAAAATGGTCATCAAGAAAGGTATAGGCAAATGGCGTTTCTGTATGAAATTCGCCCCATTTGGTTTTTGTTTCGTCGATAAAAGGTTTGATCTCAGTCGACCTTAATTTAACCAGGATACCGCCGCCATTATTCCCAAGCATCATCATTAAGGGAGCAATTTTATTTTTCAGGGATGCGTAGTGGAAATCTTTCACAACGCCAATAACCCTGAACTCTATTTGACCCGAACGAAGAATGGTTCTTCCGATGGGGTCCGTTTTTACCCAACCGAGTGAACGTGCAGCAGTTTCATTGATCAGAATGCCCGATGAATCTGAAGGAAAATCTTTTGAAAAATTTCTCCCTTTTATTACATGGATACCAAGGGTAGGGATAAAACGCTCATCGATATGATAAATGTTCATATGGATCTCTTCGCCCTTCTCATTGTTATCGTTTTGCCTGGCATATACTTCTGTACCATCCATGATCTGGTTACCGGGATAGTTTCTTGCAACTGTCGTACTTATCACACGGCTGTCCTGCATCAGTTGCTGTGCAAACACAGACTGTTTATTCCGCAGGATATAACTATCGTTGATAGACAATACCTGTTCTTTGTCGTATCCCAGTTTCTGGCTCTGCATATAATGCAGTTGGCGATAAACAACAATGGTTGAAATGATCAGGGCGGTTGATACGGCGAACTGGAACACCACCAGGCTCTTGCGTAAATTGCCCCTGCCGGTAGATTCACCGATGCTACCGCCTTTCAGCGTTTTAATAATGTTAAGTGAGGATAGAAAGAACGCGGGGTAAAGACCAGCCAGCAGACCAACAAATAAAACCAGTAAAACCATAGCAAACAGGCTCCAGGGCTGCATAAAAAAAACAAACGCGACGGATTTACCCGAAAGCGTATTAAAAATCGGTAGTAATAGAGCGACCACTACTAAGGCGAATACCAATGCGCAGACCGTCATTAATATGGATTCTGCAAGGAATTGCAGGATGAGCTGTTTTTTTGCCGAACCCATTACTTTGCGTATCCCGATCTCTTTTGAACGTTTGACTGCATTTGCGGTAGAAAGATTAGTGAAATTGACACAGGCCAGCAATATGATGAGTAGCGCCAGTGCCCCAAATATGTACACGTAGTGGATATCGCCGCTGGCTTCCAGTTCATAACGTGTATCGGAGTGCAAATGTATGTCCGTGATCTTTGTTAGGTAAAATCGAAAACTGTTTTTACTGCTTTGTGCTTCTGCAAGACTTATGCCCATATCATGACTTACTTCCGGCGCTACATTCTTTCGCACAAAGGGCGGGAATTTGGCTTCCAGTTTCTTAGGGTCCGCGTCCTTGGCAAGCAGTACATAAGTGAACCAGCCGATATTACTCCATGTAGGATTTCTAACAGGCGCCAGATCGGTGATAGTCAGGAACAGGTCGCCATGAAAATGCGAATTTTCCGGAACTTTTTCAATAATGCCGGTGATCTTATGCGGGTTCCTGCCTCCTGCAAAATTCAAAAATTTACCCAGTGCAGGTTCGTTCCCAAAATACTTATGCGCGATCTCTTTTGTTATAACGGCTGAGTTAGGCTCGGCCAGGGCAGTTTTTGGATTTCCCTCGATCAACGGGATCGAGAACATTTCCAGGAAATTGCTGTCTACATAAACTATATTTTTTTCTTTGAACTGATTTTCTTTGTACTCCATAAAATACTCTCCCTCTTTTGCCAGCCTTGCGGTGGCTAGTATTTCGGGAAAAGCATTTTTCATTCCAGGGCCCACAGCCACGTCTACACTCGGGTAGCTATCCCCGGCGTTTACGCGCAATCCTACCCGGTATATTCTGCCTGCATCTTTTGCATACGTATCATAATTCAATTCATCATACACAAATGCGGCAATTAGCATACAGCAGGCCAGGCCTATCGTTAGGCCAAAAATATTGATAAAGGCAAAGGCCCTGTTCTTTACCAGGTTACGCCAGGCGATGGTGAAATAATTTCTTATCATAGCGGTTGCATTATTTTATTTATGAACTCTGAACTATACGCTATTCTGTTCTCAAACTCTTTACCGGATTTGCCAGCGCTGCTTTTACTGACCGGTAACCAACTGTAATAGCGGCGATCAGGAAAGTGCTGAGAATGGCCAGGATAAAAATGCCTGCGTTTAACGGGATCCGGTTCTTGAAATCCTCCAGGTATTTGGTCATTGCCCACCAGGCTAATGGCGCTGCTATCACAAAAGCGATCAAAAGAAGCCTGGTGAATTCTTTGCCAAACAGCCATAAAATATTCTGTATACCCGCTCCCAGTACTTTTCTTACACCTATCTCTTTTGTTTTTCGCACAGCCATAAAAGACACAAGTCCATACAGCCCCAATGAACCAATCAATACTGCGATACCTGCAAAGGCTTCGATCAGTTTAAGCATAATGCTATCGAGTTCATAGAATTCTGCGATGTTATCATCGAGAAACTGGTATTCAAACATGTATTCAGGATAAGTTTCGCTCCATATCTTGTCAAATGCAGCAATGGCAGGTTTTGCATTCTTCATATTGATCCTGATAGCGCAGGTTCGGTAATTGCCTGTAGAGGGCATAATGCAAATGGGAGCAATATCATCGTGAAAAGAATAATTGTAAAAATCTTTCACAACGCCAACAATTGGAGCTGTTTGGGTACCGCCATTAATCGACAATCTTTTCCCGATCACATCCCTCGGTGACCGAATGTTCAGCTTTTTAACGAAAGTCTCATTAACCAAAAACTCTCTTGTTGTATCCGAAGGATAAAAATTCCGTCCCGCTGCCAGCCTGATTCCGAACGTTTTCAGGTAATTGTCATCGGCATATTTTTCATTAATAGCCCAGTGTTCATCCTCCGCCCGGTTATCATACCGCACGCCGGTATTGTTATTGGACCCGGAAGCGGGGGGCCTGTAACAAAGGGAAATATCTTCCACACCCGCCACGCCTGCAATACGTGAGCGTAATGTGCTAACTTTTACTTTGTCAGGAACCGGTAAGGGAAGCAAAACAACGGCCTCTTTATTAAACCCGAGATCCGTATTTTTTGAATAGTGCATCTGGCTGGCGATTACAATCGTGCCGATGATCAGCATCTGAGAAATGGCAAACTGGGTTACCACCAATACCCGGCGAAGTGAAAATCCACCAATATCTTTTTGAGATAATTTACTTTTCAACGCCATCACGGGTTGAAACCTTGCGAGTACGAGCCCGGGGTAGGAACCTGATAAAAAAGTGACGATGAAAAATAGTAACCCGGTAAAAACCAATAAGGGTGTATTGCTAAACGGGTGAAGAGTCATTTCGGTCTTGAACAATGAATTCACAAATGGCAAAGCCAGCGCAGCCAATCCAAAAGCAATGGTGATCGCTAATATCGTAATCAAAGCTGTTTCTGTAATGAACTGCCAGAAAAGTTGTGAAGGCAAACTGCCCAGCACTTTTCGTACGCCAATTTCTTTCGAGCGGTTCAACGCCTGCGCTGTAGCGAGGTTAATAAAATTAACACAGGCAGTAATGATCAGGAACAGACCGATAAAAAACAGCGCCCAAAGGTATTTCTTATCAGCGTGCCCGTCAAAATCCGGATTGAAATGAATATCGGCAAGCGGCTGTAGTTTGAATTGCCACACATTAACGTCCCTTCCTTTAAAATTCTTTTTTACCAATTGCTTCAGTCCGGCGTCTGCCTGTTCCGGTTTAACGGATGATTTTAACAACACATAACACTGACTGCCACTATATACCCCTCCCCAGCTGCTGTCATTCGCTATCCATTTGCTCTGGTCGATTAAATTACTGTAGGAGAGGTAGATTTCCTGTCTCCGGTCGGTATTGGGAGGTAGATCCTTTAAAATTCCTGTTATTAAGAAATCGGTTTTATTATTAATACGGATGGATTTCCCCATGGGGTCTTCCGTGCCGAAATATTTTTTAGCCAGGTTCTCAGTAATGGCAGCCGAATTAGGGTTCTTTAAAAAAGTATTTTTATCTCCTTTAACCAGTGGGAAATCCAGTATATCGAAAAATTCAGGTTCGGTATAAACAATTCCTTTTTCTTCTTTGAACTTCTTATTTTCCTTTGATCCATTAATGGTCACAAGCGCATTGTCGTAGTCAATCGCCCTCGCTGTTTTATCGGCATAGGTATATTCTGTACGGAATGCTTTACCCACGGGACTTGGCACCGCTCGTGAATGACCCACTGTTTCATCATGCCATTCGGTAACGATGCGGTAAATACGGTCTTTGTTTTTATGGAACGTATCAAAGCTGAGGTGATAGCTCACCAATATAAAGATCACCATGCTGCCCCCAATACCCAGCGATAGCCCGGATATATTGATATATGCGTAAGCTTTATTTTTACGAATATTGCGCCAGGCGATTTTGATATAACTTTTTAGCATAGTGTTTGTTTCGTATTTTGGTCATGGTTCATAGATGATAGTAATTATGCCTTTCCAGGAACTATGATCCTATTCTGTTCGTAAACTCTTTACAGGGTTAGCCAATGCTGCTTTTACCGCCTGGAAACTGATGGTTGCCAAGGCTATGATCACCGCCAAGGATCCTGTGAGCAGAAAGATCCACCAGGAGATCGTGATGCGGTAAGCAAATCCTTCCAGCCATTTGTGCATGATGAACCATGCAACCGGGGCAGCTGCTATAAAGGCAATGACAACGAGTTTGATAAAATCTTTTGATAACAGTAAAACGATGTTTGATACAGAAGCCCCTAGTACTTTGCGAACGCCTATTTCTTTGGTACGCTGCATCGTGGAAAACAGGGAAAGCCCCAGGAGCCCGAGACAGGCGATAAAAATGGCAAACCCGGAGAATAGTGAAAATATTTTGCCAAACAACAGGTCGTTGCTGTACAGGTTATTAAATTTCTCATCCAGGAAATAATAGTCAAACAGGTTCCCCGGGAAAAAATCATCGTATGTTTTTTTGATGGATGCCAGGGTAACCGGTAAATTTTTGGTATCCACTTTTACGGAAATAGGATCATAGGTGCTGTAAGCGGGTAAAAAGCGCACCGGTTCTATGGGGTAGCGAAGTGATTTCTGATGAAAATCACCGATCACACCCACAACAGTCCATTTTTTTGTACCGCTTAAGATGGTTTTGCCTACTGCATCTTCTGGTGAAGAAAAGCCCAGTAGCTTTACGGCGCTTTCGTTTAAAAGAGTATTGTGCAGGTTTTCCCATTTGGGACTATAATCTGTTGTCACGAAATTTCTCCCAGCTACGAGTTTGATACCATACATCGGAACAAATTCCCTGCTGATATTCATTTGTCTTGTCGTAAAATGTACATCATCCGGTGCGCCTTCCCTGCGCATGTTAAAACTTCGGCCCAGTTCATTCCCGGTTGTCTGGTTAGCCGTGGCCACCCCCTGCACATTACCAATCTTTTTTAATTCTTCTTTAAAACTGTTTTGCCGCGTGATAAAAGTAGAATCCCAATGCGTGAGTTGCGGTGCTTTTACAATCAGTGTTTGGGCTAAATTGATACCGAGATTCTGTTCACTTACAAATTTTACCTGCCGGTATACAACCACGGACCCGATGATCAGTATTACCGTGATCGCAAACTGACCGATCACCAATGCCTTG
Organism: Bacteroidota bacterium; assembly: GCA_025352905.1. Taxonomy (GTDB): domain Bacteria; phylum Bacteroidota; class Bacteroidia; order Chitinophagales; family Chitinophagaceae; genus Sediminibacterium. Next base: position 19,314 of record JANXRX010000121.1, read on the forward strand.
CGTAAAAAAATACCTTTGCCGGATGCCGTGAACCTGCCTTTTAAGACCAGTATGGGTTTGAAAGAGGAGAGTACAAACGCAGGATAGAAACCCGAAATAAAGATGCCGGTTAATACCGACACGATCAATATCACCGGGATCGCGTATCCGTTTGATCCTTTCTGAAAAAGATCGGATAACGACAGTTCGTGATGCACCAGGCCGTTAAAGCTATGCTGCGTCAGTAATACCAATAATATACTGCTTACGAGTGCAAAAACATTGATCAGTAAAGATTCAGCCAGGAATTGTTTGATCAGCTGCGCTTTGGTAGCGCCGGCCACCTTACGTACGCCCACTTCTTTTGCACGTTCAACAGATCTTGAAGTAGCGAGATTGATATAATTGATCCAGGCGATAATAATAATAAGCACAGCAACAATCAACAGGCCCCAGACTACTATGGAGCTGTCTGTATTGCCAACCTCATATTCAAAATCTGAATAGAGATGCGCTCGGGAAAGGGGTTGCAGGAAAAATTTTTCATCGCTGCCGGATACTTTATTTCCCTGGAAATGGCGCTGGCTGAAAGCAGGGAACTTAGCTTCCAGCGCTTTGGGATCGGTTCCGGGTTTTAACTGGACATAATGCCAGAAGTCAGACTGCTTAAAACTATATTCCGCGTCTTTCCAGGAGTTAGGGCCGGTGTACAGGGTAATATACGAGGTAAGTATATCGAATGATAAATGCGAATTGGCAGGAACATCTTTTAGGATGCCAGTGATTTTATACGGCATGGAATCGGTTCCGATAACGATCACTTTACCGGTAAGCGATGCGAAGTCATTGTTCTGCACATCAAATATTTTGCGTGCCGCGGTTTGTGTTAAGACAACGGTATGCGGATCTTTCAGGGCAGTAGCCGGGTCGCCTGTGACCAGGGGATAAGAAAATACGGTCAGGAAAGAATTATCTGCCGCAATGGTGTTTTGTTCGCCTATTTTTTTATCATTGAGCGTAATGATCGCCTTACCCTGTGGATTTATCCTGGTATAATTGATCACCTCCGGAAAATCTTCCTTCATAACCGGCCCGATAGCGGAATAGGTGATCGTACCATGTTGTATCAATTTGCCGTTCTGGTAACGGTCGTTATACACCCGGTAAATATCCGGGTTGTTTTTATTGAACTGGTCGTAACTCAGTTGGAAACTCACATACTGGAGGATCAGCATACATGCTGCCATCCCTATCGATAAACCCGCGATATTGATAAAAGAAAAGGTCTTATTCTTTACCAGATTGCGGAAGGCGGTTTTTAAATAGTTCTTTAGCATGGTCGTTTTTTTTAATTCATCAGTTGTGGTTCATAGATCATGATCTACTCTGTTCGTAAGCTCTTTACCGGGTTAGCTGTTGCTGCCCTGATGGCATGGTAACTAACCGTTAATAAGGCGATCAATATGCTAAGGGTTGCTGCCATAGCAAATACCCACCAGTTAATGGATATATGGTAAGGATAATTCTCCAGCCACTTATGCATGAACCACCAGGCAACCGGTGAAGCAAACAAAAAGGATATCATTACCAACCCTATAAAATCTTTTGATAACAATGCTGCGATACCAGTTACTGATGCCCCCAATACTTTGCGGATGCCTATTTCCTTTACACGGCTTTCGGCCATATAAGCTGCGAGGCCGAACAACCCGAGACAGGAAATAAAAATGGTTAAGCCCGCAAACAATGCCGCTAATGTGCCTGTGCGCTCTTCCGACTTAAATTTTGCCGCGTAATCCTCATCAATGAACTTATAGTCAAACGGGTATTGCGGATTATATTTTTTAAAAATGATTTCCGCTCTTTTCAGGTTGTCTGCTGTCGTATTTTTGTTGTTGAGCTTGATATGCATTACATTGAAGAACCCGGCTTTAGCGCCTTCAATACACATCGGTTTGGTGGGATAAAATGGCGATTGCAATATGAAATCCTTGATCACTCCCACAACATGCCAGTTAATGTTATCGTCTTTTACGATTTTGCCTATAGGGTCCTTAAAATTCATCGTTTTCACAGCAGATTCGTTCAGGATAATCCCGGTAGAATCTGTCGGATATTGTTTCAGATCAAAATCCCGTCCTTTTACAAATTGTAATCCAAAGGCTGCGCTAAGTTTATCATCGGCGGCAAACCTGTCAAAATCAGTTTTGTCATCGGGTGCCTTGCCTTCCCATTGAAAACCCCAGCTATCACTCCAGCCTTCTGTAATAGGCGCGCTTGTTTTGACTACCGATGTGGCAGCGCCGGAAGCAAGCAACTCATTCCTGACCAAAGGATAATTTTTTTCCAGGTCACCGTTCACAAAATGGTATATCAGGTTATTTTTATCATAACCCGTTTCGCGGTTCCTGGCATGGTCTATCTGTTCTTTAACGATAGCCGTGCAGATGATAAGGATGATGGCAAACGTAAACTGCAGTACCACCAGTATTTTCCGGGGAGAAATGATGGACCGGCTTTTTGAGAACATGCCTTTTAATACTGTTACCGGTTTAAAGGCCGATAAATAGAAAGCCGGGTAACTGCCCGCGATGATCCCGGTAAGCAGGATAAAGCCAATGAATACAAACCAGAAATAAATATTGCCATAATCGAGATACAATTTTTTATCCGTCAACGTGCCAAATGCAGGTAATGTTAACTGAACGATGAGCAGCGCAAACACCCCGGCAATAAAAGCGATCAGGATAGATTCCCCGAGGAACTGTCTCACAAGAGAGCCCTTGCTGGCGCCTACCACTTTACGGATCCCTACTTCTTTAGATCGTTTTTCGCTTCGCGCGGTACTTAAATTCATGAAATTGAAACAGGCGATCAATAATATAAACGCCGCGATGATAGCAAACATTTTAACGAAGTCTATCAAACCGCCGTCTTCCTTGCCATTGGTAAATTTTGAATAGAGTCTCCACCGGCTGATAGGATAGAGGAACATTTCACCTTTATCATCCCAGTTGCGGTTGTATTTTTTGCGGATGTACCTGATATTGTTATTGGCGGAGGCAATACTGGCATTTTTTTTCAGCAATACATAGTTACGGGTAGAATTATTACCCCAGCTCTGGTCATCGCCACCGGTTTTGCGCAGGAACGCCCATGGGATCACATATTCAAAATTAAAACGCGTGTTATTAGGCAGGTCCTTCATGATACCGGTAACGGTAAGGTTATCCCTATTATCTATCCTTACTATTTTACCCATCGGCTCCTCATTACCAAAAAAACTTTTGGCCAGCGACTCTGTCAGTACGATCGAATACATATCCTTCAATACCGTATTAGGATCTCCCTTTATTAAGGGGAAAGTAAATGTGTTAAAGAAATTGGAGTCTACCAGGTTCCCTTTTACCGTCAGCCTTTTTTCACCGATAGAAAACAAATAACTCCTTCTCCAGTCAACACGGGTAACCTGCTCTACTTCCGGCATGTCGCGCTCTAAAGTGCGGGCCAATACTTTTGGAGTGGTGTTCCAGCATTGCAGTTTGTTGCTGAAGGTGTCCCGGTTCCATGCTTCATAAATGCGATCGCTTTTTTCATGGAACTTATCGTAGCCAACTTCGTTTTGTATCCACAATAAAATAAGTATAGCGCTTGCCATGCCCACCGAAAGACCAAGGATATTGATAAAGGAAAAACCCTTGTTCTTCAGAAGGTTGCGGAAGGCAATTTTGAGGTAGTTCTTTAACATAGTTGGAAATTCTACATTTTGGGATTATGCCATTGTTGGTTGCTGACCAAAAACGGCATTGCTATATCCGTCATCTCAAGTAAGTATATTCTCTGTTACAGTCTGTCCATCAAGCATGCGTATGATCCGGTGACTGTACCTGGCATCATGCTCAGAGTGTGTAACCATAATAATAGTGGTACCCTGTTCATTGAGGTTGGTGAGCAGTTCCATCACTTCGTTACCATTGGATGAATCAAGGTTACCGGTGGGCTCATCCGCCAGTATCAGTTTGGGATTGTTCACAACGGCGCGGGCAACGGCTACACGCTGTTGCTGACCACCCGATAATTGTTGCGGATAGTGGTTGCGGCGGTGCATAATTTGAACTCTTTCCAGCACTTCTTCCACCTTTTTCTTCCTGTCGGCCGCTTTTACACCGGTATAGATCAGGGGTAATTCAACGTTCTCAAAAACGGTGAGTTCATCGATCAGGTTAAAACTCTGGAAAACGAAACCGATATTATGTTTACGCAGATCGGCACGCTGGCGCTCATTGAACTTGGCGATCTCGATATCATTAAACACAAAACTACCGGCATCGGGATCATCCAGTAATCCGAGAATGTTCAGCAAGGTAGATTTGCCGCAACCGGAAGGCCCCATCACTGCTACAAATTCTCCTGTTTTAATGTCGATAGACAACTTGTTCAATGCAATGGTCTCTACCTCATCGGTACGGTAGATCTTTTCAAGCGCTGTGATCTTTATCATGTTTCGGTTTTTGTTTGTAAGAGATATAATTAGTAAAAGGTTGCAATTTTGATTTCATTACGGCTTCTTCAGTACCAGTTCCTGCATGTTCCCATAGTTCTCATAGCTGGACGTTACTACCTTGTCGCCTGGTTTCAATCCCTGTAACACCTCATAATAATCTGGATTCTGCCTGCCCAGCTGGATGTCTACTTTATAAGCCATTGTGCCGTTCTCATTTACTTTGAAGATCCAGTTGCCACCCGTTTGCTGGTAAAAACCGCCCTTGGGTACCAGTATCGCTGTGGTTTCATCACTCAATGCCAGTAATATCTGGAGGGTTTGCCCGCGACGGATGCCCTGTGGTATTTCGCCCACAAACTGCATATCCACCTGGAAACGGGCATTGGTTACCTGCGTAAACACTTTGGTGATCCGTAACTTATAGGTCTTGTTGGCAAAAGTGAAATCGCCGGTAAGCCCGATGAATATGCGGGAGATATAGTGTTCATCCACATCCACCCTTACTTTAAAACCACTAAGTACATCTATCTGCCCCAGACGTTCGCCTTCTTTTTTGCTCTGGCCTATTTCTGCGTCAAGGGAAGTTAACTGGCCATCCACCGGCGCACGTACGATCAGGTCGCCCACTTTCTTACGCATTACCTGTAAAGCATTCTGCGAACCGGCATAGGATTGCTTGGCCTGGTCGAGCTGTTGTCGTGTTGAAACAGAATCCTGCTGCAGGATCTGGTTAGCGAGTTGTTTTTTGTGAACCAGGTAATTGTAATTGTTTTCCGCCGTTTTATATTCCTGTGAGCCGATCGCTTTTTGCTCATAAAGATGTTTGTCTAATTTATACAAACGCTCGGCTTCTGTTAACTGGCTCTCCACATCGGTCATCTGGTTCAACTTGTTTACCGTGTTCTGTTGCGCCGCATTGCTGGAGATCTGCATTTGGGTAAGCAGGTTATAAACAGAGGTCTCCTGGTTAACCAAACTCAGTTGCAGGTTGGTATTGGATAATTTCAGGATGGGCTGGCCCTTTTTCATAATGGCGCCATCTTCCACGTACTTTTCTTCCACACGACCGCCTTCTGTTGCATCCAGGTAGATAGAGCTGATGGGCAAAACAATCCCATTTACAGGAATGGCATCTTTATAGGGACCTTTGATAACCTCGCTGATGGTGATCCGCTCCATATCCACATTCAGTTTCGATTTGCCGGAAGTGAAATAATAACTGGCGCCGATCAGGGAGATAATAGCTACAATGATCACCAGCGTAAGGATCCTTTTTGAACTCCATCTCTTTTTTTGAATGACTCTGTCCACAGCTTTGGTTTTTGGTTTGAACTAGATAAGTTTTAATAAGCTAATGTCAACAGCATCACTTGCACAACGCTCTTGCGGCCCTGATGTTACATGCATCAGCCATAAAAACCCGATCATCGCCGCAAGAAGCAGGATGCTGATAAGCCGGGAATGTTGCTGCAAAGCTGTTTTCATAAACGTAAAATATCAGGGTGATACCTGAAACGATTGTGCCAAAACTTAACTATACTGATTATCAACCAATTATCTTTGTGTTTCTAAGCCAACTGTCCGCATCCGGTACAGGAACTGTCCGGTTTTGATACAGTTTGGATAAACGCGTTTTTTGTAAAGTGTTCTTATTCAAATTATTACCTAAATGGTACATTTATGGTTTGGAGTTTGGCGTTTGAGGTTTGGAGTTTTGTTTGATAACCTGTAAGAAGAGAAATAGTTACAGGTCAAAGCAAATATCCAAACCTCAAACGCCAAATACCAAACCCCAAACCAACAAAATGAGTTTACAAAAAGCAAGCATCCTCGTAATTGATGATGATACAGATGTGTTAACGGCGGTGCGGTTATTGTTGCGAACGGAAGTACGGGAAGTGGTTACAGAGAAGAACCCGGAACAATTGCCATCGCTTTTGGGAAAAGGAAACTTTGACCTGGTTCTGTTGGACATGAATTTCAATGCCTCTATTAATACCGGCAATGAAGGCATTTACTGGCTGCAGCGGATCAAGGAGATCAAGCCGGATATTTCCGTGATCATGATCACCGCGTATGGTGATATTGATCTGGCAGTGCGCTCCCTGAAAGAGGGCGCGGCAGATTTCGTGGTAAAGCCATGGCATAACGAAAAATTATTATTAACCCTGGTAACCGCACTAAAAAACCGTGAGCAGCGTAACCAGTCACCTGCCGGCAGCAAGGGGAATAGGGTTAGCGGCGGCGCCGGTATGGTAGGAGAGAGTGAAGTGATGCAGGATATCTTTCATAAGATAGACAAGATCGCGCCTACAGATGCCAATATCCTGATACTCGGAGAAAATGGAACGGGTAAGGATCTGATCGCCACAGCCATTCATGAACAATCGCTGCGTGCTAAAAAACCTTTTATCAAAGTGGATGTGGGTGCCTTAACAGAAAGTTTATTTGAGAGCGAACTCTTCGGTCATAAAAAAGGATCCTTTACAGATGCGCGTGAAGACCGGATAGGGCGTTTTGAATCTGCCGGCGGTGGTACGCTTTTCCTGGATGAGATCGGTAACATTTCGCTTCAGCAACAGGCCAAACTGTTAACCGTGCTGCAAAACAGGGAGGTTACGCGGTTAGGGACCAACCAGCCCATCCCGATTGATATACGCCTGATCTGTGCCACCAATATTCCCCTGAGTGAACTGGCCAATGAGAGCCGTTTCAGGAAGGACCTTGTTTACCGGATCAATACCGTGGAGATAACCGTACCGCCCCTACGTAAACGGAAGGAGGATATTCTTTTACTGGCAAATCACTTCGCAAGGATCTATGCCAATAAGTACCTGAAACCGAATATTGTTTTCCAGGCGGCGTCGCTGGAAAAATTACAGCAATATCCTTTCCCGGGTAACGTACGCGAGCTGCAATACACGATAGAGCGTGCGATTATCATGGCAGATGGTGAGATCATTGAAGCCAAAGATCTTTTGTTCTCACCCCTTGAAACCTCGGTGATGGAAACACCGGAAGATGCGGATATGAAACTGAGTACCATGGAAAAAAATACCATCCTCCGGGTTATCGATAAAGACAGCGGCAATATCAGTAAAGCCGCCAAAGAATTGGGGCTCACAAGAACTGCGTTATACAGGCGGCTCAGCAAGTACGATATATAATTTAAAGGAAACTATGGGGCCAAAAAAATTTCAGTGGGATATACTTGTTAGAGTATTATTATTATTTATAACACTTGCCGCCGAATCCTTCCTACTGGTAAACGGATGGTATTTATATGCGGGGATCATATCGCCGCTGATCATTTACCAGGTATTTGATTTCTATCGTTTCCACAAGCTGGCGCAGAAGGAGGTGGAGCAGTTTGTTGAATCGATCCAGTATCGCGATTTTTCCCGCAACTTTAATGTGTCAACAGCGCCGCTTGATCTGAAACCGCTGCGTAAAGGGTTTAATGAGATCAACTCTGCCTTCAAATTGATCTCACGCGAGAAAGAGACACAATATCTTTACCTGCAAAAGATCCTGGAACTGGTTGATACCGGCATCCTATCCTTTGAGGCGGAAAGCGGTGAAGTGGTCTGGATGAATGAATCACTTAAGAAAATGCTGCAGGTACCTTACCTGAAAACAGTTCATTCGCTCGCAAAGCGCGATGAAGAACTGTACCTCCGGGTGGCAGCCCTGAAACCCGGTGAAAGCCATATTGCTTCCGTTCACCAGGAAAAAAACACGTTTAAAATATTATTGTCAGCTACCGCTTTTCAAACGGAGGGAAAGAAGTTCCTGCTTATCGCTTTCCAGAATATTAACGAGGCGCTGGATGAAACCGAATCAAAAGCCTGGCAGCGGTTGCTGGGTGTGATGACACACGAGATCATGAACTCGGTGGCGCCCATCTCTTCACTGGCAGATACTTTGCAGAGCCGCCTGAAAGAGTCGGTTAAATATTTAGACAACAGCAATGAAGTGGTAGAGGACCTGGAACTGGGTATCAATACCATTAAACGGCGAAGCGAAGGTTTATTAAAGTTTGCAGAAGTATACCGTAACCTGAACAATATCACCACACCCAGTCTTAAAAAAGTCTATATCAGGGACCTGTTCGAGAATATGTATAACCTGATGCAGCCCACCTTTGCCCAGAAGGGGATCGAGATGGAGATCGTTCTGAAAGATCCGGAGCTGGAACTGGAAGTTGATGCGAGCCTGGTAGAGCAGGTATTGATCAACCTGATCGTAAATGCGATTGAGGCTGTGAAAGAATCGGTTCATCCGCGTATCGTTCTTACCGCGCTCGTATCAGACAATAACAAAGTAGCCATGAAAGTAAGCGATAACGGAACCGGGATCAGTGAGGAAGTAATGAACAATATATTCATCCCATTTTTCAGTACCAAGAAAAACGGGAGCGGCATAGGATTGAGTTTATGCAAGCAGATCATGATGCTCCATAAAGGAAAGATAACCGTGCAGTCTGTACCCGAGAAGGGAACCGTTTTTGTTCTGCAGTTTTAGCGTTTTATTTCGCTATTGTTTTTTTAACCTGTGTTGTATTCGCACTAAAATACCCCAATGCATTGTTCGATATATTACTCAGCGGGTTGGTTGGCGTTACAGAACGGAAGCTGTTGCCACTGGCCACGGAGGCAAGCGTGAAGAAATAATCAAACACATTCTTGTCAACACAATTCATCTGCACCTGAATGGTATCGCCGATATTAATATAAGCGCTGTCTGTGCGTAAGGCGCGTGAAACATATTTGCCATCAGATAAACGGTCATCCAGGGCAAACACGGTTTTCAGTTTTCGGCTGTTCACAGATTCTGCAAAAGTGTAATAGTTAACAGTAACAGGAGGGTCCTGATAATTTACATTTGTGCTGATGGTCAGGTTTTTGAATGCACTTAAATGATCGAAGGATAGCGAATCAAGCAGTACGGGTTGCGGCATAACCGAAACAGCTGTATAGGCCTGGCCACTTGTTGCTACGTCGAGCTGGTAAAAATGCCCCGGTATGCCTTTAATGATATGGGTGCTGTAGATACCGGGCGTGGTTTCAGTTAGCAGGTCCGTTTGCCCAAAAGTGATATCCGTGATCTTGACCACCGCTCCGGTCACCGGCGGAAATGTATTGGACTGATCAAAGTTTACCGTTTTACTGATCTGTACATGATAAGGGCCGGCCGCATTGGTAACAATCCCTTCAATCACTATCTGCGGCGCCGCATCATTCAGGTTTACGGTAATCACTTTTGTGCATGCGTACAGGCCAAGTGTGATGAGTAATAAATAATATTTTACAGGAATGCTTTTCATCATCTAAAATTTGAAATTATACGTTACAGAAGGCACCCAGCGGAACAGGGCGGTTTGCAGCGCCTGTGTTTTGGTTGGGTCGTTAGGATCATCCCGGAACTCTATGCTGTAAGCGTTCTCACGTCCGTATACATTATATAGCGAGAAGGTCCAGCTGCCTTCCGATTTTTTTCTTTTCTTCAGTTGTAAAGTAGCGGCAAAATCCAGTCGGTGATAAGCTGGCATGCGGTAACCGTTCCTTTCCGTATAATAAAACGCCGTTTGCCCGTTCACCTGGTATTTACCACTCGGAAAAGTAACCGCATTGCCGGTATTGTACACCCAGTTGGAAGAGAAGGTCCATTTTTTACTTGCCTGGTAAATAGCAACCACCGCGATATTATGTGTTTGATCCTGTTTGGCAGCATACCAGTCGTTATGATTGATGCCATTTATCAGTCTTTCCGTTCTCGACAAAGTATAACTGATCCAGCCGGTTAGTTTGCCGGTTCGTTTTTTCAGGAACAGTTCCAGTCCGTAAGCCCGGCCTTTACCAAAGAGTAATTGCGACTCCACATTGTCGTTCGCCCGCAACTGTGCGCCGTTCTTATAATCTATCTGGTTCTGCATGCCCTTGTAATACACTTCGGTGGAGAACTCATATTTGTTATCGTCGAGGTTCCGGTAATATCCCAATGAAACCTGGTCGGCAATCTCGGGTTTCACATTTAAACTGCTGGGGATCCAGAGATCCGTTGGATTGGTGGAAGCGGAATTGGACAGCAGGTGCAGGTTCTGCACGTTCCGGGTATAGGATATTTTGATGGAGTGATTATCCGCTAACTGGTAACTGGCAGAAAAACGCGGCTCCAGGTTAATATAAGATCTTGGCACCTGGCCGCTGGTATAAGTTTGTGTTTGTATGATGTTTCCTAAAGTGTCATACGTATTAAAAGTACCCGGCCCCAGTACACTGAAAGAAGATAAACGCAGGCCGTAATTCAGTTTTATTTTGTCGGAAGGTGCATATTCGTGCGACACATACGCCGCATTTTCGAGCGAATATTTTTTGGCCAGTACCAGCGAGTTGAAACTGGAAGAAGCCGTAGCGTCTACTATCCCGGGGGAGATAGTATGATAGATCACGTTAAAACCAAAATTGATCTTGTTATCGTTGTTTACAAAATATTGCAGGTCCTCTTTCCAGGAAACGTCTTCTATCTTCGATTTGATGATCAGGTTATTGGCCACGGAGTTGATCTTGATATTATAATTGTAGTTGCTGTAGATCAGTGATGTATTGGAGAAAAGCCGGCTGTTAAACACATGGTTCCACCTGGCTGTAGCCGTGCTGTTGCCGTAGTCGATCCCAAAGTTGCCGCCAAAGCCCAGGTTGTCTTTTCCAAAATAACCGGAAAGATATACGCGGTTATTGTCGTTTATCTTATAGTTCGCCTTTGCGTTCAGGTCATAAAAATACAGGCTGTTGTTCCGGATAGAGGAATCGCGGGAAAGGCCGAGAAACAGGTCGGCATAGGTTCTTCTTCCGCTCACAATAAAAGACCCCTGGTCTTTTACGATCGGACCTTCCACATTCAATCTTGATGCGATCAGGCCGATACCGCCATTGGCGTGGTATTCCTGGTTGTTACCATCGTTCATTTTGATATCCACCACAGAAGCGAGTCTGCCGCCATATTCGGAAGGCATGGCGCCCTTGTACAGTGTGAGGTCCTTGATGGCGTCTGAATTAAAAGAAGAAAAGAAACCCAGTAAATGCGAGGCATTATAAACCACCGCCTCATCCAGCAATATCAGGTTCTGGTCGGCAGCGCCGCCACGAACATAAAAGCCGCTGCTACCTTCGCCCGCAGATTTTACGCCGGGTAATAACTGGATGGTCTTGAGAACATCTTTCTCCCCAAAAAGAACGGGTATGTTCTTGATCTCATTAACCGAAAGTTTCTGAACGCCCATGATCGGTTTGGTAACATTCTCATTTCTTTTCCGCGAGGTCACCGTTACTTCCATCATTTGGGTCACATCCGCCACCAGTTGAACAGGAAGCGAAATATTTTTGTCGAGCCGGATCTGAACAGAATCCTGTTTAAATCCTGCAAAGCCCACAATTAAAGTATAGGAACCCGCGGGGGCGGTAATGGAGAAAAATCCATAGGCATTGCTAACCGTACCGGATTTAGGCAGTTCCAGCAGGTACGCGGAGGCCCCGATCAAAACTTCGCCTGATCTTTTTTCTTTGATGGTGCCGCTTACGGTATGCTTTTCCTGCGCAAAGGAGTTAAGCCCTGTAAATAACAGAAACAGGCAAAAAATAGGTGCTCTCATGCAGCCGGAATTTGTTTTGTGCCGCAAAAGTACCGGCTTAGCGGTAAATAGCTGTTAGGAAGGGGAAAAATTGGGGAAGTTTTGGCAAGTCAGGGGTGTGGTTCATCGTTCATGGGTCCTGGCAGGTTATCGGTCATTGGGCACACAATAAAGGTAAATACGTTTTCGATGTCTTACGACTTACGACTTACGACTTACGACTTATGGCCTATGACTCTTGATTTTGCCGCACCGAGTCCCAATATTCTTTACCATACCCGACTAAGATCTCCGCGCCTTCGGGGATGTTTTTCATGGCGGTAATATAGACCTTACGCCCGTCCTCTTCGTACTCGCTGTTATTGCGCAGGCCGTCTTTATTACTGAGGCCCTTCGCATCATTTGCATAGCGCGCCAGGGCGGTAAAGGTTTTTTTGGCATCAACCACATGGCGGCGGTTGATATAATATACATAGCCGTTAAAAGCGGGGTCATCTGTAATTTCTTTCCATGTCCGGGTCCTGCCCTTGTATTCAACAATACGTGTGCCTTTGGGGATAAAAACTTTGGTAAACAGGCCCTTGCCCGCTTTGGGAAGGGACGATCGTTTTACCCGGAGCTGTTTTTCTAATAATGCCATTTGTGGAAATATCCTTTTTTGCAATGATACAAAAGCCATACCACTCAGGCATTTAAATCATTTATGCCCCCATGTGGAAAACCTCGTTACCGGTTTTAGCCAGGCTTGGGTATCTTGGCAGTATGGACAACCGCTATATAACGCTTGCGATCCTGGCACAGATCGTATTGGAGATGACACAACCCACGCAGTATGCCTGTACCACCCGGGAGATGATATTACACTCCACTTTCGATTGGGAACTGATACACAAACACCTTCAATCACTTGCTGAAGAGGGGATGGTGGTGATCAGTCATGCAGATACACTCCAATTTTCCATCACTCAGGCCGGCCTCGATAAAATAGCCGAACTCGAACAGATCCCCGGGAAAGAGATTACAATTAGCTTCAGGGATGCTTCTATAGAAAAGTAGAAATAACATGAACCCCACACAAAAAATCACGCCCTTTCTCTGGTTCGATAGCAATATCGGCGAAGCCATAGATTTCTATATATCGACCTTTCAAAATGCGAAGATTATTAATAAAAGGGAATATAATGGCACTGTATTTACGGCCACTATCGAGATAGAAGGCCAGGAATTTATGTTATTGATGGGGGGACCAAAATTTAAGTTCACACCCGCCATTTCTTTTTTTATCAAGTGCAAAACGCAGGAAGAAGTAGATGATCTCTGGCAAAAATTATTGGCAGATGGGGGGCGGGAGGATCAATGCGGATGGCTGGTAGATAAATTCGGTCTTTCCTGGCAGGTAATTCCCGATCTCCTCGGTCAGCTACTGGGCGGACCTGATCCGGCCGGCGCCAATCGTGCCATGCAGGCCATGCTGAAAATGCGCAAGATAAACTGTAAGGAATTACAGGACGCGTACGACGGGAAATAGTTTATTAATCCATTCGCCCTACCGCATCTCTTATCCCTGCTATCAGGGGGTAAAGATCCCTGACCAACTGCTGGGCGCGCGGGTCGGGATAAGTTGCAAAAATATCATAATTCTTAGGGGCCTCATTGGTAGGTGAGTGATAGGTGAGGGTAATATGTTTATGCGGGCCAAAACGCGTAAGGATATTGTATTCCTCCTGGCCGGTATATTTTTTTACAAGGTCATCTATCTTTTCCAGGTCCAGGTCAAAGTAGCGTGATGTGGCCATATAATCATTCTCGAAATAAGTTGAATCCTCCCGGGGCAGGATCCCGATATGTTCCCCGCACAGCAATACAACCCGTGCTGTATCCGAGCTGATGCCAACATAGGAATAACGGGGATAATCTCCCGTATTGATCAATAGCTGTAACTGGAAGGTCAAATCCGAAAATTTGAATGAATGTAAGCAAGTACTTCTAAAATTGCTTCCTCCATGGCATACTTATTATAGTAATTAGCCATATACTTATTCAATTTATCTTAAAACCAAACACCATGGGATTCGACCAGTACCACGAACCGCCGGAAGAACTATCTGCTTCTGTCAGAACCTTTGCCCGTATGATCAAATCGTTAACCGAAGAAGCCGAAGCCATCGGCTGGTATGAACAGCGTATTTCCGTTGAAAAAAGCAAGGACGCCAAAAAGATCATGGAACATACCCAACAGGAAGAATTTATCCATTTTGCCATGGACCTCGAATTCCTGCTACGCCAAAAACCCAAATGGAACCTCATCATGAAAAATGTACTCTTCAAAACAGGGGATATTGTGGAGAATGGGGAGAAGGCAGAAAGTGCGGCGGAGGAATAATTTTCAAATTGCCTCAAAGTATTAAAACCAGCGTTCCGCAAATAATGAACAATGCACCGATGATCATTTTTACGGTGAGTACTTCTTTTAAGAAGACAGCCGATAAGACAATGGTCAGGGCTACGCTTAGTTTATCTACAGGCGCTACCTGGGCCACTTTTCCGATCTGTAATGCTTTGAAATAAAATACCCAGGAAAGACCGGTGGCCAAACCCGAAATGACCAGGAAGAGCAGGTTATGTTTCGAAAGCGTGGCCAAACCTTTCTGTTCGTTCCGGGCAAAAACAATTCCCCAGACCACCAGTAAAATGACCACGGTACGGATAGCCGTTGCCAGGTTGCTGTTTACATTAGCGATACCGATCTTGGCAAAAATGGCCGTAAGCGCGGCAAAAAAAGCGGAAAGTAAAGCGTAGATCCACCACATAGGCTGTATTTGAAGCAAGTTAATTTGAAAATTTGTCTTTTCGTACCTGTTCTCCCTTCTACAGAATTCCTCCAGAATTTTAGTCCTATTTTGTAGGGAAAACTTCCTTTCTTGAAACTGCTGATCATTGAAGACGAGGCTACACTAAACCAAAGCATGGTAGAATTCCTGTCTGCCGCGGGCTACCTGTGCGAGTCTGTGTTCAGTTATAAGGATGCGCTGGAAAAGATCGAATACCATACTTATGATTGTATCGTACTGGATATTATGCTGCCCGGCGGCTCAGGGCTGGAACTGCTCCATTACCTGAAACAGGATAAAAAGAACGACGGCGTCATCATCGTATCGGCAAGAGGTGCATTGGAAGATAAGATTGAGGGCCTTCAGCTGGGTGCTGATGATTACCTCATCAAACCCTTTCATCTGTCAGAGCTAAGTGTACGGATCGCGGCCATCATCCGCAGGAAAAATTTTAACGGTCAGTCAATTATTATTGCCGGCAACATACGGATAGACACTACCGGTAAAAGCGTTCATATCAACCGGCAGGAACTGATACTTACACAGAAAGAATTCCAATTATTATTGTTTTTAGTCATCAACCGCAACCGGGTACTTTCCAAGAACGCCATTGCCCAGCATCTCTGGGGCGACGATATGGATTTCCCGGCTAATTATGATTTCATTTATTCGCATATAAAAAATCTTCGTAAAAAGATCGTTGCTGCCGGCGGCGAGGATAGTATCCGTTCCATTTACGGGGAAGGATATAAAATGCAACTGCCATGAAGCTTTTTGCACGATATAACCGGGTTAATACCAGCGCTACCATCATCACTTTCCTGATCGGCAGTATCCTTTTTTACTTTGTACTGCAATATGTTTTGGTGCGGCAACTCGACCAGGGTTTATATGTAGAGCAGCAGGAGATACAGGTATATGTACAAATGCATAACAGTCTTCCTGATCTCCCGGGTACCAAACATCAATGGACCCTGTTCAAACCCACAACTGCCGTTATTGCAAAACCGAAACCACGGAGTGTTGGATTTTATAATAAATCTGAAGACGAAAATGAATCGATCCGGCAGCTGGAATTTACGATTGCCGCCAATAATAAGTTATATGATGTAATCGTTAACCAGTCAGAAGCCGAAACAGAGGACCTGCTCAAACTGATCATATTGGTAACCGTGGGTATGATCGGTGTGATCCTGTTATCAAATTACCTTGTGAACCGTAAATTGGTGGTAAGGCTCTGGAAACCGTTCTATAATACGATAGACAATATCAAGGATTACCATCTTACCATACAGCAGCCATTGCAATTAACAAAAGAACCCATAGATGAGATCAACCTCCTGAATGAGAGCCTTAATAAAATGACGCTTCGCATTCACCAGGACTACCTCGCCCTGAAAACTTTTACAGAGAATGCGTCCCACGAAATGCAGACACCGCTGGCGGTGATCAGGCTAAAAGTGGAAGCCTTACTACAGGAAAATGAGGGCAATGAGAAAAGTATCAAACAGCTTTCTGCTATTGAAGATGCCAGTTTAAAATTGTCGCGGCTGCACCAGTCGCTTTTATTGCTTACCAAATTAGAGCACGGGCAGTTCCAGGCAAATGAGCCGGTTGATTTGCAGGCGATCATACGTGCTAAACTGGAAGAAAAGCAGGAGCTCATCATTTCACGGCAGATCTTCTTAGTGGTGAATATAGAACCAGTTGCGCTATCTTTTCATCCACACCTTGCTGAGATCCTTGTCAATAACCTGCTTAACAATGCCATTCGTTACACCCCGTCAGGCGGGGCGGTGGAAATACAGTTAACACCCGTTTCTTTATCTGTCAGCAACAGCGCCATGGGTGCATCACTGGACACGGCCAAGGTCTTCAGCCGGTTTTATAAGGCCGAGCAGGCAACAGATGGCACCGGCCTGGGCCTTGCCATCATCCGTGAGATATGTATGGTAGCAGGTTTTACAGTCGGGTATCGTTTTACAAATGAAAAACATGATTTCACCATTTATTTTAACAACTAATATGTACAGGATAGTGAGGAAGCTTCTGTGGTTGATGGTATTCCTTATGGGTGGTGGGCTTGTACTGCCTGCACAGGAAAGAAACCTTGGCTACTATATCAGCGCCGCTGCGCAAAATAGTCCGCTGCTAAATGATTATAATAACCAGAAGCTTGCCAACCTGATCGACAGCCTCCGGATACAGGCGTCTATGAAGCCACAGGTTACCGGCAACAGCACGAATAATTATGCGCCTTCTTTTAGCGGATGGGGTTATGATGGCGCTGTTACCAATGGCGCTAACTTCAGCCAGCTCATCACCGTGTCAAAAAATTTTACACGCAAGGATTATCTGGCCAATCAATATGAAGCCATCCGCCTGCTGAACGAATCGCTTACCGTTTCAGGCAAAGTATCGGCACAGGACCTCCTCAAATCCGTTACCGCACAATACATCACGGCTTATGGCAACTGGCAACAGTTATCTTTCAATACGGATATGCTTGGGCTCCTGCAGAAAGAAGAACAGTTGCTAAAGAACCTGACAGAAAAGGGCGTGTACCGGCAAACGGATTATTTAAGTTTCCTGGTTACCATACAGCAGCAGCAGATCCTGATAAGCCAGGCGAGGCTGCAGTACCAGAACGATTTTGCCACACTTAATTACCTCGCAGGCATTACGGATACCGTAACAGTGTCTTTACAGGCGCCCGATATAAATCTTACTGTGGTGCCCGATGCAGAGAACACTATTTTTTATCAGCAGTACCGGGTAGACAGTTTAAAACTGCGGAACAGCGATGCCTTGATCGATTATACCTATAAGCCGCGTATCAATGCCTACGCAGATGGCGGTTACCTGAGCGCATTTCCTTCCGATTTTTATAAAAATTTTGGGGTGAGCGTTGGCCTGAATATCGTGGTGCCAATTTATGATGGTAAACAGCGTAAAATGCAGCACGACAAGATCAGTATCTCCGAACGTACGCGACAGGGCTACCGGGATTTCTTTAAAAAACAATTCAGTCAGCAGGTAGCGCAGTTAACACAGCAGCTACGTAATACCCAAAACCTGATAGACCAGTTGAACAACCAGATCCGTTACACGGAAACACTGGTGGAAGCGAACCGCAAACTGCTTGAAACGGGCGATGCGCGGATGGCGGATTATATTTTAGCTATCGGTAATTACCTGAACGCGAAAAATTTAATCAGGCAGAACACCACTAATAAATTGCAGATCATTAACCAGATCAATTACTGGAACAAAAACTAAGCCCATGTTATCTTACCGGAATGTACTTTTATTAGCGCTGATCGTTTGTTTCGGGTTATCCTGTAAACAAGAACCAAAAAAAGAAGCGGCTGCGGTAGCAGACGAGAAACCGGCAGCGGGCCAGGTTCCGGTTACACTCACAGAACCCAGTTTTGGCAATATGTCTGAGACCGTGGAACTGAATGCCGTTTCATCTTACCGCCTCAGGACCTTTGTAAAATCGAGCGCTACCGGTTACCTGCAGCTGGTAAATGCCGAACTGGGTAAATATGTTACCAAAGGACAGGAGTTGTTTATTGTAAGAACCAAAGAATCGCAAAGCCTGGGCAACACCATCACCAGGCTGGATACTTCATTACACTTTGATGGATCGATCCATATCAAGGCGCCCGGAACCGGGTTTATCACCCAGCTTAATTACCGTTCGGGAGATTATGTGCAGGATGGGGAACAGATGGCCACCATCACCGATACAAAAAGCTTTGTCTTTATTTTATCCCTGCCTTACGAGTTGAGTCAATACCTGAAAATAAACCAGCGCCTGCTGCTAAGGCTGCCCGACCAGACCACCCTCGAAGGTTCGGTAGAAATGGCGATGCCTACGGTTGATTCCGTTTCGCAAACACAGAACTACCAGATCAGGGTAAATACAGCAAGGCAGATACCCGAGAACCTGATCGCTAAAGTGAGCCTGGTAAAACAATCCCGGCCCAATGCCTTATCGTTATTAAAAGAAGCGGTATTGTCGGATGAGGTACAGAAAGAATTCTGGATCATGAAAATGATCGACAGTGTAACCGCGGTGAAAGTACCGGTTACCAAGGGACTGGAAACGGCCGATAAAGTGGAGATCCTTTCTCCCAGACTGAACCGGGGCGATAAGATACTGCTTACCGGTAATTATGGACTTGCCGATACTGCCAAAGTAACCGTTATTAAATAATCATCCTGCATGCGCAATTTTTTTACAACTTATAAAAACCCCGTTAGTGTATTGGTAGTGATCATTATTATGGGGGGATTGTTTGCCTATAGCAAAATGCAGACCGCCCTGTTTCCCGAAATCACTTTTCCTAAAATTAAGATCATTGCAGATGCCGGTCAGCAGCCGGTTAAAAAAATGATGATCACCGTTACACGCCAGTTGGAAAACGCGATCAAGCAGGTGCCCGACTTGAAAAAGATCCGCAGTACCACCAGTCGCGGCAGTTGCGAGATATCTGCTTTTATGGACTGGAACGCTAACATAGATATCAGCCAGCAGCGGATCGAATCAAAGATCAACGAGATCAGGAACAACCTGCCACCAGACATACAGATCACGGTAGAAAGGATGAACCCTTCCATATTACCGATTACCGGTTTCTCACTCGAAAGCAAAACACGTTCGCCGATAGAAATGAAATTATTGGCCATGTATACCATCAAGCCTTTTTTATCGCAGGTAGAAGGCGTGTCGGAGATCAGGGTTATTGGGGGAAAGGAAAAAGAATATTGGCTGGTGCTGAATGTACAGAAAATGAATACGCTGGGTATTACGCCGGATATGATCAACACGGCGCTGGCGCAAACCAATTTTATTAAGTCAAACGGTTATCTCTCTGATTACCGTTTATTATACCTGACCATAACCGATGCCTCTGTAAGCTCGAAGGAACAATTGTCGAATGTGGTGGTGAGCAATAATAGCCGCCGCGTGGTGCTTTTAAAAGATATTGCCGATGTACAGATCCAGGAAGCCAAGGAGTATATAAAGATCAATGCCAACGGGCATGAAGGCATCCTGCTGGCAGTGATCAAGCAGCCCAATGCCAACCTGGTAACGCTGAGCGATAAAATGGATGGGAAGTTGCAGGAACTGAAAAAACTGCTGCCGAAAGATGTGACTATCCAGCCCTTTTATGAGCAGGCTGATTTTGTAAAGGATTCCATTAAAAGTGTAACCGACAGTTTATTGATCGGCCTCGCACTGGCTATATTGGTAGCGATCATTTTCCTGCGGTCATTCAAAGCGAGTTCGGTGATATTATTAACGATACCGGTGATCTTATGCCTCGCGGTGATCTGTCTGTATGCGTACGGTCAAACCTTAAATATCATGACGCTCGGCGCTATTGCTGCGGCCCTCGGACTGATCATTGATGATGCGATCGTGGTAGTGGAACAGATCCATCGCACACATGAAGAGCATCCTGGTGAACCCACCACCTTATTGGTACAGAAAGCGATCAAATATCTTTTTCCTGCCATGGTGGGATCTTCTTTAAGTACCATGGTCATTTTCCTGCCGTTTGTGTTGATGAGCGGCGTGGCAGGTGCTTATTTTAAGGTGATGACGGATACGATGATCATTACGCTGGCCTGTTCTTTTTTTGTTACCTGGATCGTTTTACCGGTGATCTACGTATTCTTTACGCGCAATGCCGCTACCGGAAATACGCATCCAAAAATAAAACCACACAGCGTAAAGAACCAACGATGGGTGGGCTTTTTTATCAGGCGGCCCTGGCTCAGTTTCATTATCATACTGGGGCTGGTATTTTCTGTGTATTATATCTACCCGAAATTAGAAACGGGTTTTTTACCTGAAATGGATGAAGGCAGTATCGTGCTTGATTATAATTCGCCACCTGGCACCTCCCTGGAAGAAACTGACCGCATACTGCGACAGGTAGAAAAGATCCTGGTAGCTGTGCCGGAAGTAGAAGCTTACAGTCGGCGTACCGGTACACAGATGGGATTTTTTATCACAGAACCTAACCGGGGTGATTACCTGATCCAGTTAAAAAAGAAAAGAGATAAATCAACGGAAGAAGTCATCAGCGATATCCGTAAACAGGTAGAGGCATCGCAGCCTGCCTTGCGGATTGATTTCGGGCAAGTGATCGGGGATATGCTTGGCGACCTGATGACCTCCGTACAACCAGTGGAAGTAAAGGTATTCGGGAATGATATTCAAAAGCTGAAACAATTATCGAAACAGGTGGCCGATGCGGTAACCCATGTGGAAGGAACTGCCGATGTATTTGACGGCATCGTGGTTGCCGGGCCATCTATCAATATTGAACCCAATTTTACTGCGCTGGCACAATATGGGATCACACCATCGAACCTGCAATACCAACTGCAATCATCGCTCGAAGGAAACCTGGCCGGATCAGTGTATGACAGGGACCAGTTGAGTAATATCCGCCTGGTTTATCCGGGTAATAAAACACTAAGCGTGGCAGGCATTGATAAAATGCCCATATTCCTGCCGGGTGGAAAATTAATGCCGATAGATCAACTGGCTAATGTACATATCAATAGCGGTGAGGCGGAGATAGAGCGGGAGAACCTGCAATCGATGGGCGTGGTAACCGCTCGTTTGGAGAACCGCGACCTGGGCAGCGTGATCAAAGACATACAGAGCGCGGTATCTGATAAAGTTAAACTACCACCTGGGTATGTGATTGAATACGGAGGCGCTTATGCAGATCAGCAACAATCGTTCAGGGAACTCCTCATGATTCTGATTACTTCGAGTTTGCTGGTGTTTGGCGTGATCCTTTTCCTGTTCCGGGACTTCAGGATCGCCTGTATCATCCTGCTGATTGCTGTTTTAGGGATCAGCGGAAGTTATATGGGTCTGTATTTTACACATACTGCGCTGAATGTGGGCAGTTATACCGGTCTGATCATGATCGTGGGAATTATTGGTGAAAATGCCATTTTTACGTTCCTGCAATTCAAGGAGTCCTATGCAGCTTCAAATGACCCTGACCAGGCAGTCATTTATTCCATTTCCACCAGGCTCAGGCCTAAACTGATGACGGCGCTTGGCGCTATTATCGCGTTAATGCCCATTGCCTTAGGCATTGGAACGGGGGCACAACTACACCAGCCGCTTGCAATTGCAGTGATCGGCGGGTTTATTGTGGCGCTTCCGTTGTTACTGATCGTTTTGCCGAGCCTGATACGGCTTTTGTATAGAAGAAAAAAAGCCATTATCGCATAAGGGAAATAAATTCAGAATGTCTACAAAATGGGTCGGTAGGTTTGGGAGAATAAAACCTTCTGTCAGTGCAGATCGGTTCGCATAAAATGTGCTAAGACACGGTTTATAATTAATCTAACCATAATATAAATGCCTGAGTATGAAAAAAATCATTTTTGCTGTAACGCTTCTTATTACGCTAACGGTGACCGCACAAAAATCAGGCGCCCCGGCGGCGGCCACAAACGCTTTTGCTAAAGCCTATCCTGCTGCCACTAAAGTAAAATGGGAAAAGGAAGACGGTAATTATGAAGTTAGTTTTGTGGATAAAGGCAATGAAATGTCGGCTGTGTATACTGCCAAGGGTGTATTACAGGAAACCGAACATGAAATGAAAGTGACAGAGTTACCGGCACAGGTTAGTGTTTATATGAAAGAGCATTACAAAGGAATTGTGGTAAAAAGCGCAGCAAAGATCACCAAAGCCGATGGAAGTATTAATTATGAAGCGGCGATTAAAGGCAAGGACGTGCTCTTTAATGCTAATGGGAAATTCATCAAAGAAGCAAAAGACTAAAACAAACCTGTCAATGGCAACGCAGGCAAATTGATTTTCATTTTCATCTATAACCAAAATACAATGAAACAGTTCATTTCCAGCTTATGTTTACTATCGGTATTATCGGTTGTTGCAGATCAAACCCAGGCACAATCCA
>JANXRX010000125.1 GCA_025352905.1 Bacteroidota bacterium
TCGACCGGCCGATCTTCGCGACTGTGCTGTCGATCATCATCACGCTCGCGGGTAGCGTGGCGCTGGCCACGCTGCCGGTGGCGCAGTATCCGGAGATCACGCCGCCGACCGTCGAGGTCTCGGCGGTCTATCCCGGGGCGAACGCCATTACCGTCGGCTCGTGCGCGACATTATTCAGCGTGCCGGCGGATTAAAAGGAGATGCCTTCAGACACAAAGTGCTTTTGTACAGAACTAAAGCGGATTATACGCAGGAAACGATCGACATTGATGTTTCTAATGATTCTTCTCCTGGCAATAGTATACAGCTTCAAAAAGAAGACGTGCTCAGCGTTGCGAGTATTTATGATCTGAAAGAAGAATATTATTTACAGGTTACGGGCGAGGTAAATAATAGCGGGGTATATCCTTATACGGATAATATGTCCGTATCTGATGCAATACTGATAGCAGGTGGTTTCAAATATTCGGCCTCGGGTTCTTATATAGAGGTTGTCAGACGAAATATAGACGATCCCACGAAAATCGCCGATATTA
This sequence comes from Bacteroidota bacterium, assembly GCA_025352905.1. Classification (GTDB taxonomy): domain Bacteria; phylum Bacteroidota; class Bacteroidia; order Chitinophagales; family Chitinophagaceae; genus Sediminibacterium. Next base: position 537 of record JANXRX010000125.1, read on the forward strand.
TTACCGTTAGTATCAATAAGGATCTGAATATGGATACCGGTAGCAGGATGCACCTGATGCCGTTCGATCATGTCTTTGTACGAAATACCCCCGGCTTCCAGCCACCTAAATTGGTGAATATACAAGGAGAGGTTATGTACGGTGGAATATTTGCGATCGACAAGAAAGAAATGAAGATCTCGGATCTGTTGGCACGTGCGGGAGGCCCCACCAAATATGCATATACACGCGGCGCTACCTTGTTACGGAAGACGAAAGAATATTCAGGGCCTACTCCATCCGAAATCGAAAATGCTAATCTTCAGCAATTACTTGCGAACCTGCGGTCCGATCCATTGGCGGCTACAACCGAGAGCAACAAAGAATACATCAAACGTATCAATGACCGTATCGAACAGAATAACAAAGACATCGTGAAAGAACAGGAGATCAAGAACAAGGAAAACCTTAAGAAGGAAGTGGTAAAAGAGAATACTGCAAACCTGCAGCAAACGAACACGAGAGTGATACAGGAAAAAACTGAGGACCTCGTTGCCGTAGATCTTGATGCCATACTTACCCGGCCGGGGGGAGTTGAAGATCTTGTATTGAAAGATGGTGATATTTTTAATATTCCTGAAAAACAGGAAACCGTACGGATAAAGGGCGGAGTATTATACCCGGTGGCAGTTCGTCATCAGCCGGATATCAGTTTCAGGGAGTACATTAACAGGGCTGGTGGGTATGATCAAAAAGCTATTCGCAACAGTGCTTATGTTATACAGGCAAATGGTAAAATTCAACGCGTGAAAACATTTCTGTTCTTCAAATCATATCCGACAGTAGAGCCAGGCGCTGAAATTATCGTTCCGGCTACACTCACAGAGAAACCACCTTTTAACTATACAGCTACAATCGGACTGATAACCGGGTTGATTACTAGCACCCTCACGCTTTATCTAGTGATTAAAAATTTGTAAAAAGGATGAAAGAAGCACCTCAACATCAAGAACCATTTGTAGCACCCGATGAGATCTCATTACTGGAGATAAAGCAATTTTTTGCGATCTTTAAAGGGCAACTGATACGATCGATCATCTTGATACTGATACCCGTTATCATATTTGGTGTTATCGGATATCTTGCTGCCGTTACTTCTCCCAAAGAGTATGATGCCAAATGTACATTGATCACAGATCAGGTAGCATCATCCGGCACTGGGTCCTTACAGGGATTGGCCGCTCTTGCGGGATTAGCCGCCCCGCAGGCAGCTTCCTCCGAGCTCGGAGCTGACCTTTATCCAATGATCCTCGCAAACCGGCCTTTCCTGATAGAATTGTCCAAACAATATGTTTATTCCGCAGAGCAAAAAAAGAAGCTCACTTTTGAACAGATTTTTGATAAAAAAGTAAAGGCGAATATTGTTGACGCAGTTACAAATATGGTTATGCATCCATCTACTATCAAATCAACTTTATCGGATGCAGATACTATAAACCTGAGTAAAAATAATACTGATACTTCTTATTTAAATAGCTCAAATCTTTTCTTTTCTAATGAGGTCTTAATATCAGAATTGACGACGCAGAATAAGAAAATGATAGGAATACTCCAGTCGAGGATCAAATTCTCACAAACCGGTAAACTGATTACCTTATCAGTAAAAATGCCGGAAGCAAGATTAAGCGCTGAAGCAACCAATGTTGTTTTGAACCTGCTTATAAAATATATTACAAAATTCAGGACCAGCAAACAGTTGGAAACAATGCGTTGGCTGGAAGCACGAACCGCTGAATCTGAAGCACGATATAAAGCCAGTCAACAAAGTGTAGCAGGTTTTAAAGACAATAACTATCACGTTATTTTTGAAAGTGTTCAAACAAAAGAAGCCCTGCTTCAAAATGAGTTTTCGCTTGCAGCCGGACTTTACAACACTTTTGTATCACAACTTGAACAGGCAAAGATCCAGTTGAAAAAAGATACCCCGTTATTCACTGTAGTTGAACCGGTATATATTCCCGATGGAGTCTCTCCAGATGCCAATAAGCTTATCGTTTCCTATGCTACAACAGGGTTTCTCATAGGACTGATATTTGTAGTAGTTCATTTGATAAAAGTGTTTATTAGATCAAGAAGGCAAAAGAAAATACAGGTCATCCACAACGAGCTCTAAAAAATACAGAAAATTTACAATGGAAAACGCAGTTAAAAACAAAAAGATAGCCATCATCGGATTAGGGTATGTTGGTCTCCCACTGGCAATTGAATTTGGAAAAAAATATGATGTGCTTGGGTTTGATATCAATGCAGATCGGATACAGGAACTGAGTGAAGGGAAAGACCGGACAAAAGAAGCCGACCTTGAATCAATGGTAGCTTCCATGGAAATTTATAATCAGAAAAAAGAACAAGGTCTTCATTTTTCAAATGATGTTAGCGAACTGAATGCATACAATGTTTTTATCGTAACTGTACCCACGCCTATCGATGCATTTAAAGCACCGGATTTGAGGCCATTGATCAAAGCATCGGAAATGCTGGGAAAGGTCTTAAAGAAAGGAGATATCGTTATCTATGAATCTACCGTATATCCGGGTTGCACGGAAGAAGATTGCGTGCCGGTACTTGAGAAATTCTCAGGGCTGAAGTTCAATACAGATTTTTATTGCGGTTATTCACCTGAGCGTATTAACCCTGGTGATAAAATAAACACGCTGACCAAGATCAGGAAAGTAACCTCCGGCTCCACTCCGGAAATTGCGGACCAGGTTGATGGATTATACAGCAGCATCATTACGGCGGGCACCCACAAAGCGCCAAGCATGAAAGTAGCAGAAGCATCAAAAGCAATCGAGAATGCACAGCGGGATGTGAACATTTCATTTGTTAATGAACTCGCACTCATTTTTGATAAAATGGGTATCGATACAACGGATGTAATCGAAGCAGCCGGTACAAAATGGAATTTCCTGAAATATCGCCCCGGATTGGTAGGTGGTCACTGTATTGGTGTAGATCCTTACTACCTGGCACATAAAGCTGAAAGCCTCGGATATCACCCGCAGGTAATCCTTAGCGGTAGAAGGGTAAATGACACAATGGGGATGTTCGTGGCCAATAAGGTGGTGAAACTGATGATCAGGAAAGGACATAAGATCGATAAAGCAAAAGCGCTGATACTTGGCGTTACATTTAAAGAAGACTGCCCCGATATCCGTAATTCTAAAGTGATCGACATTTATCATGAACTGGTACAGTTCGGAATGCTTGTGGATGTATACGATCCGCATGCAGATGCACATGAAGTACATGAAGAGTATGGGATTACTCTTTCACCTGAAACGGGTAACGGATATGACGCGATCATATTGGCTGTTTCACATAAAGAATTCCTTACCATAGATTTTAATGCGCTACGCAGTGGAAGCAACACGGTAATATTCGATACCAAATCATTCCTAAACAGGGATATGGTAGATGCAAGATTATAAAACAAGAATTGCGATCAGATGAAAATAGAAATGGTTGATCTGAAAGGTCAATATAAAAAGATACAGAACGAAATTGACCAGGCGGTATTGAAAGTTATCAGGGAAGCTAATTTTATTAACGGGCCGGAAGTTGGCGAATTTGCCAATGGGCTGTCGGCCTACCTCCATGCACATGTTATTCCATGTGCAAATGGTACGGATGCATTACAGATAGCTATGATGGCGCTCGATCTTAAACCGGGTGATGAAGTTATCGTTCCTGCTTTTACGTATGTAGCAACTGCAGAAGTGATCGGTTTGTTACAATTGGTACCGGTAATGGTGGATGTTGATCCGCAGTCATTTAACATGACACTGGCCAATATTGAAAAGGCAGTAACAGCAAAAACAAAGGCGATCGTTCCGGTGCATCTTTTCGGACAGTGTGTAGATATGGAGCCTATCCTTGCTTTTGCTAAAGCGAAAGGATTATATGTGATTGAAGATACAGCACAGGCGATCGGCGCAGAGTATACTTTCAGCGATGGGCGTAAAATGAAAGCGGGAACCATGGGTGATGTAGGATGCACCTCCTTCTTTCCGTCAAAAAATCTTGGTTGTTATGGGGATGGCGGTGCTATCTATACAACAAACGAAGAACTGGCAATACGTATCAAAGTAATCGCTAATCATGGGCAGGTCAAGAAATATGTACATAAATACATAGGTGTCAACTCGCGCCTGGATACTTTACAGGCAGCCATACTGAACATTAAACTTAAACATCTCGATGAATACTGTTCAGCACGCGCAACTGCCGCTGATAAGTATGATGCGTTGTTAAAAGACCTGGCCGGGTTGGAAACGCCAAAACGTGTTCCCAATTCTACGCATGTATTTCATCAGTATACCATGCTGGTAAAGGATGGCAAAAGAGATGCCTTGAAAGCACATATCGAGGCCGCAGGCATTCCTGCAATGATCTATTATCCGATCCCGCTTAATGAACAGGAAGCATACAAGGCTATCGGTAAGATAAGCGGTAGTGTTACTGTTACGGAAGAACTTTGCAAAAATGTTCTTTCGCTTCCTATCCATACTGAACTTACTGATGCAGAACAGGAACTGATCATCGGAACCATTCGTTCATTTTATAATAACTGATCAATGAATTATTATGTTCATCCATCGGCCATTGTTGATGATGGCTGTGAAATAGGCGAGGGAACCAAGATCTGGCACTTCTCGCATATCATGTCCGGCTGCACATTAGGTGAACGCTGTAATATCGGGCAGAATGTAGTGATATCTCCCGAGGTTGTGCTTGGCAGGAATGTAAAAGTTCAAAATAATGTTTCTTTATATACAGGTGTCATCTGTGATGATGATGTATTCCTGGGTCCATCCTGCGTTTTTACCAATGTTACCAATCCACGTAGCGCAGTTAACAGGAAAGGACAGTATGCAAGAACGCATGTAGGCAAAGGGGCAAGTATAGGTGCCAATGCAACTATTGTTTGCGGACATGATATCGGCGCTTTCGCATTTATTGGCGCAGGATCTGTTGTAACCAAAACAGTGCCTGCATACGCATTACTGGTAGGCAATCCTGCAAGGCAAATGGGTTGGATGAGTGAGTACGGTCATCGTCTTGCTTTTAATGAAGAAGGTATTGCGGTTTGTCCCGAATCAAATGAGAAATATCAGTTAATCAGTCAACAAGTAACCAAATTATAGTATGAAAAGATTTGCATTGGTCGGCGCAGCAGGTTATATCGCTCCACGACACATGAAAGCCATAAAAGACACCGGCAATACGATCGTTGCTGCATTGGATCGTTTTGACAGTGTAGGTATTCTCGACAGTTATTTCCCTGAAGCTGATTTCTTTACTGAATTCGAGCGTTTCGACAGGCACGCGGAAAAACTCCGTCTCCAGGGAAAGCCGCTTGATTATGTATCTGTTTGTTCGCCAAATTACCTGCACGATTCTCATATTCGTTTCGGTTTGCGCAACCATGCGGATGTTATCTGTGAAAAACCACTTGTATTGAATCCATGGAATATCGATTCACTGGCTGATATGGAGAAGGAGTTTGGCAAGAATGTTTACAATATCCTCCAGTTGCGTTTACATCCTGCTATCATTTCATTACGTGAAAAGATACAAAATGGCCCTGCAGATAAAGTGTATGATGTAGATCTTACATATATCACTTCCCGTGGAAATTGGTACTACACGAGCTGGAAAGGAGATGTTCAAAAATCGGGAGGAATAGCAACAAACATTGGTGTACATTTTTATGATATGCTTTCATGGATATTCGGCGGGTTGAAAAAAAATATTGTGCACGTGCATGAGCATGATCGCGCTGCCGGATTTCTTGAATTTGAAAAGGCAAGGGTACGCTGGTTCTTAAGTATCAACTATGATAATATCCCGGAAGATGTACGTACCAGTGGTAAACGTACTTTTCGAAATCTTTCAGTTGATGGAGGTTCTTTCGAATTCAGCGATGGCTTTACAGAATTACACACACAGAGCTACCAGGGAATACTTGCGGGGAAAGGGTTTAAATTAATGGAAGCCAAGACCGCAATTGATATAGTTCACGATATCAGGACACAAACACCTATTGGGGCGAAAGGAGATTATCACCCTTATGTAAATCTGCCTTTGAACAAGCATCCGTTTTCAATATAAATATTTTAACAAGTTAATATGAAGTTAGAACAATCAAATATTCTTGTAATAGGCGGTGCAGGTTTTATAGGCGGGTATGTAGTAAAGGAGTTGCTCAAGCACCCTGTTGCCTCTGTAATTGTTTATGATAATTTCGCTCGCGGAAAAGCTGAGAATATCACGCTTGCATTAAAAGATCCACGCTGTAAAGTATATGAGAACGGTGGGGATATCAGGGACCTGGATATACTTGATGCTGCTATGAAAGGAATGGACTATGTATTCCACCTTTCTGCGATGTGGTTATTGCATTGTAAGGATTTTCCAAGAACCGCTTTTGAAGTGAACATTGCCGGCACTTTCAATGTATTGGAAGCTTGCGTGAAGAATAAAATAAAAAAATTGGTTTATTCATCCTCTGCGTCTGTTTATGGTGATGCCGTTGAGGTTCCAATGCTGGAAACACATCCGTTCAACAATAAGAATTTTTACGGAGCAAGCAAGATTGCGGGTGAAGCAATGTGTACTGCATTTAACGACAGGTACAACCTGCCTGTAATAGGATTGCGCTACATGAATGTATATGGCCCGGGACAGGATCAAACTGCTGCTTATACAGGTGTTGTACCCATTATGCTGAATAAGATCGAGGCGAATGAAGCGCCTACGATTAATGGCGACGGATCACAGGCGTATGATTTTATTTATGTGGAAGATGTGGCAAAAGCTAATGTGGCGGCACTTACCAGTGATGTTGCTCATGGTTTCTACAATGTGGGAACCGAAGTACAAACGAGTATTAAAAAATTGTGCGATACAATACTCTATTTAAAATCATCTGATCTCGTAGTCAACTATAAACCATATTCTGTAGATGATACCCGTGCATTGGTACAGAATCGTATCGGTTCGGGAAAGAAGGCAACTGATGAGATAGGGTTTACTTATAATTATACATTAGAAGAAGGGTTACAAAAACTGATCGACTGGCGTATTGAAACCGGTGTTGATAAGAGAAAATAAGGCACATTTAAGTTATATATCTACAGGTAAAACCTTATTATTTATGTTGTTACGGGCAAATAAAAAAGCAATCACTTAATGCATCCAAACGAAAGAGAAGACTGGGATATTGTAATTGATCAAAGGAATGGCCTTTTCGATCTGAAATTGAAAGAAGTATGGAGGTATCGGGACTTACTGTGGTTGTTTGTACGTCGCGATTTCGTTTCGTTTTATAAGCAAACTATTCTTGGTCCTGTCTGGTTTTTTATACAACCTGTCTTTACCACCGCGATTTACATTTTTCTCTTCAGGAATCTGGCAAAATTATCTACCGACGGAATTCCCGGCCCGCTTTTCTATGTTCTGGGAATTATGGTATGGTCCTATTTCTCTGAATCTCTCTTAAAGGTTTCCAACGTACTCCGTGATAATGCGGGTATTTTCGGAAAGGTGTACTTTCCCCGACTTATTATGCCGCTTAGTATTGTATTCTCCAGCCTTTTCAAGTTTGGGGTACAATTACTTTTATTGATCATTACAATGATTTATTTCGCCTTTAACGGTGGAGGCTTCCATGTTGGATGGAATGTTGTCTGGTTTCCTTTTCTTGTGTTGATCATGGCTGTTCAATCTGTGGGGCTTGGGATGATAGTGGCCGCACTGGCAAGTAAATATCGTGACATGGCCATGTTGCTTGGATTTGGATTGCAATTATTGATGTATGCGGCTCCAGTCATTTATCCTTTATCAAGCATGCAGGGAATTTGGAAATTAATAATATCCCTTAACCCAATGACAACGGTGCTTGAAAGTATCCGGCTCTGTTTATTGGGAACAGGAACAGTGACAAGTTACGGGTTGATATATACACTGGTTGTTACCCTTGTTATCGCTCTTTTAGGTATCGTCATTTTTAACCGTACAGAAAAGAATTTTGTAGATACTATTTAATATGAGTGTAGCTGTAAAAGTTGAAAATGTTTCAAAAGCTTACCGTCTTGGCCAGATCAACACCGGAACATTGTCTGATGATCTGAAACGATGGGTAGCAAAGAAAAGAGGCAAAGAAGATCCATTCCTCATGGTTGGGGAAGCAAATGACAGAACAGTTACTGGTGTAAGTAATATTGTATGGAGCCTGAAAGACATAAATTTTGAGATTGAACAAGGGGGATCACTGGGTATTATTGGAAGAAACGGTGCCGGGAAAAGCACCTTATTAAAGATATTGTCGCAGATCACCGGGCCAACCACCGGAAGTGTGAAAGTAAGAGGAAAGATCGCAAGTCTGCTGGAAGTAGGAACAGGGTTTCATCCTGAACTTTCAGGAAGGGATAATATTTTTCTTAATGGAGCCATTCTTGGAATGCGTAAAGCGGAAATTAAACAAAAATTTGATGAGATAGTCGATTTCTCCGGGGTTGAAAGATATATAGATACACCCGTTAAACGGTATTCTTCCGGAATGTATGTTCG
>JANXRX010000091.1 GCA_025352905.1 Bacteroidota bacterium
GGTTTTTTATAAATAAACGATCAGACACACTAGCCGAATTTGCTTTTTTTATAGATATTGTAAAAAGATAAATGTATTAATTGAGCCATTATTCAAGTTTTAATTACCATTTTTTTAGAGAAAAGCTATTTTTTAACCCATTATTTGGTGAATAATCTAAAAAAATAAGCAAAATATTTATATTTTTTCAATTTTTCGCGCTGGATAGCAAGATGTAAACGGGAGGGCATTTATCGGGCTGACAGGGGCCTGTAACCAAAAAATAATTTTGGAATCTGCCCCATTATTGTAATTTAGTGGAAGAATTTAATGGGTTAGTAAGTAAACAGGGTCAACAGAAATGTTGGCCCTTTTACGTTCTGTAAAAAGGTAATACATTACCAAGGCTGTTTAAAAACGTTTTTATTCCCCGTTTAGTATCTGTTGTATGGCATGAGCCTTTTTTTCTTCCCGATTCTTAGTCAAATACATTCTGTTCCCCCTTTATCTTTAGGTTATGAGTAAAATCAAAACAGCTTTTTTTTGCAGTAACTGTGGTTATGAAAGCGCCAAATGGCTGGGTAAGTGTCCTGCCTGTTCTGAATGGAACACTTTTACAGAAGAGATCCTCGACAAAGGAACCAGTAACGAAGAGAACTGGGATAATTATTCTCCCGAAAAAAGAAATACTAAAACCATCGCTTTAAGCAATGTAGAAACCACCAAAGAAAACAGGATCATTACCAAAGATGCGGAACTGAACAGGGTATTGGGGGGAGGTATCGTTCCGGGTAGTATTGTATTGGTTGCCGGGGAACCCGGGATTGGCAAGAGTACCCTTTTCCTGCAGAACGGATTACAGATAAATGAACTCAGGGTATTGTATATCAGTGGCGAGGAAAGTGAGCAGCAGATAAAGATGCGCGCAGACCGCCTTAAGATCGTAAACGATAATTTTTACCTGCTTACAGAAACCGGCACCCAAACGATTTTTAAAGAGATCAAAAAACTGAAACCCCAATTGGTGATCGTTGACTCGATACAAACTTTGCAGTCGAGCCTGATCGATTCTTCTGCAGGCAGTGTATCGCAGATCCGGGAATGTGCCGCAGAGTTTCAGCGTTTTGCCAAAGAAACCGATACCCCTGTTTTTTTGATAGGTCATATTACCAAAGACGGCGGTATCGCTGGGCCCAAGATATTGGAACATATGGTAGATACGGTGTTGCAGTTCGAGGGCGACAGGCATTATGCTTACCGTATACTAAGAACACTGAAAAACCGCTTTGGCAGTACCTCAGAGCTGGGCATTTATGAAATGACAGGAGAAGGGATGCGTATCGTTTCCAACCCCTCTGAAATATTGATCGCACAGAGAGAAGAGCAACTCAGCGGCAGTGCTATTGCCGCTACATTGGAAGGGATGCGTCCTTTATTAATTGAAGTTCAGGCCCTGGTAACACAAAGCGTTTACGGAACGCCACAAAGAACCGTAAGTGGTTTTGATCTGCGCCGTTTACAATTGTTACTCGCGGTGCTTGAAAAAAGAGGCGGATTTCAATTCGGGATGAAAGATGTGTTCATCAATATCGCCGGTGGTATAAAAGTAGAGGACCCCTCTATTGATCTCGCGGTGATCTGCGCTTTGCTTTCTTCGTATGAAGATGTGTCGTTGCCCGCGCATACCTGTTTTGCAGGTGAAGTGGGTTTGAACGGAGAGATCAGGGCAGTGAACAGGATCGAACAACGCATTGCCGAAGCAGAAAAACTCGGTTTCGAAAAGATCATCGTATCCCGCTACAACAAAAAAAGTTTCGACCCCAAAGCGTATAAGATCCAGGTACTGGCGTTGAGCAGGGTGGACGAAGTATACCAGCAATTGTTTTAAGTTGTACGTAATAAGTTATAAGCGAGAGATAAATGATTATATGCGCTTATAACTTACTACTTACAAGTTATTACTGATAACTTAAGTTGTGTCCCGTTTACGCAACAATTACCTCACCCCTTTCCTGCATTTATTTTACCCGCATAACTGTGAAGGTTGCGGAACCGGCATGATGCATACGGATCGTTTTCTTTGCGCGGGATGTGTGCACCGCTTGCCGGGAACCGGTTTTTTTATAGCGCCAGCCAACCCGGTTGAAAAATTATTTTACGGAAGGGTTCCTGTCATGCACGCTGCTTCTGCGTACTATTTTACAAAAGGGTCCTTATTACAGCACCTGCTAACACAATTAAAATACCGCAACAATAAAGAAGCCGGTTATTTTTTAGGACGGATGATGGGATATGCCTTATTGCATGCCGAACGTTTTCAACAGGTAGACATACTGGTACCCTTACCGCTGCATCCAAAAAAAGAACATAGCCGCGGATATAACCAGGCAACCCTTATCTGCGAAGGCATCAGCGGGGTATGGAAACGGCCTGTTATAAAAGATGCCGTAACGCGGGTGCATTTTACGGAAACCCAAACCCGGCAAAACCGCGTTTCGCGCTGGGAGAATATGGAAGGGGTATTTTCTGTAACAAAGCAGGCAGTATTCCGGAATAAACATATATTACTGATCGATGATGTGATCACCACCGGCGCTACCCTTGACGCCTGCGGTTCCGCGATACTGGAAACAGAAGGGGTATCGCTGAGTATTGCCTCGGTAGCGTATACTTTATAAAAATCTGTTGTTGGCTGGGCGATCAACAAAGGCGGACACCGCGGATACACCGGTAATTCTGCGTAAGCCGCTACCTTTTATGTAATTTAAAGCAACCATTTCTCTATTTTGTCGTTACTTGCTAAAAAAATAACCACATGAAATATCTTTTAACCATTGCCACTATCGCCATACTAAGCGCATTTACTTTGCCGGGCGAGCCCAGCATTCACAGTTTCAAAGTAAAATCCATTGAAGGCGGCACCATTGATTTTTCCAGTTTCAAGGGAAAGAAAATATTAGTCGTTAACACCGCTTCCAAATGTGGTTTTACACCACAATATGAGGCGCTGGAAAAAGTGTATGAGCAATACAAAGACAAACTGGTGATCGTTGGTTTTCCGGCCAATAATTTTGGTGCACAGGAACCCGGCAGCGATGGCGAGATCCAGGAATTCTGTAAAGCCCGGTTTGGCGTTAAGTTTCCTATGGCCAGCAAAATAAGTGTGAAGGGAGATGATACCGCACCTATTTATAAATGGCTCACCAGCAAAATGGAGAACGGCGTACTGGATGCGACCATTGCCTGGAACTTTAATAAATTCCTGCTGGATGAAAACGGTAAAATGATCGCCTACTTCCCCAGCAAAGTGAAACCGGATGATGAAGAGATCCTGAAATACTTAAAATAAGATCGCGGATTACACGGATTCGTTTATGATTTAGGATGATTTTTAAAGAGGATGTTTTTGACATCCTCTTTTTTATTTTTTGCCGCTTAGATGATTTACTTTGCGGGGGTTACTCAAAGGAGAATGTCATGAAGTTCAACGATGTAATTGGTCAGCAGGCAGTGAAGCAGCACCTGGCAGAGATGGTGGAACAGAACCGGTTGAGCCATGCACTTCTTTTTTTAGGAAAAGAAGGCTGTGGCGCCCTGCCATTAGCCATGGCGTTTGCGCAATATGTGGTGAGCCTTCCGCAACCCGCACCGGTTGTGGAAGATCTTTTTGGAGGGATGACTGCGCTGGAACCTGCTCCTTCGTTTATTCACCCGGATCATATTACAGAGATGCCTGCTTTTCAAAGGGCAGCGCAACTGATACATCCTGATCTGCATTTTACTTACCCGGTAATTCCAAAAAAAAGCGGCGATAAACCCACGAGCAGTGATTATATATCAGAATGGAGAGAATTCATCAGCCTGTACCCCTATGGTAATGTATATGACTGGTTACAATTTATTGGCGCCGACAATAAACAGGGAAATATTACAGCCGATGAATGTAATGATATCATACGCCAGCTGAGCCTGAAGAGTTTTGAAAGCGAATACAAGGTGCTGTTATTATGGATGCCTGAATACCTTGGTAAGGAAGGAAATAAATTATTAAAACTGATAGAAGAGCCACCGCCCAATACCTTGTTTATACTGGTTGCAGAAAATGAGGAACTGATCCTGCCTACCCTGTTAAGCAGGTGCCAGCTGGTAAAGATCCCGATGCCGGAGAACACGGAAATTGAAGAGGCGCTGGTGGAAAGGGCCAAAGCTAACCCCGACACCGCCCGCCGGATTGCCGGGATCTGCGAGGGCAATTATCATGAAGCGCTGCAATTGCTGCAGCATGCAGATGAAGACTGGCAGGCCCTGCTTCGCGAGTGGCTGAATGCCGCTTTAAAGGGTGGCCCGATGGCCCAGGTGAAGTTTGTGGAAGAAGTGAGTAAGCTGGGCAGGGAGAAACAAAAGCAGTTCCTCCGCTATTTTAACCACCTGCTGGAGCAGAGTATCCGTATTAAAGTGCTGGGGGCCGACCAGGTGCTGCTGGCCACCAATGAGAAGGATTTTGCGCAAAGACTCAATAAGATCGCCTCGGTTAGCCAGCAGCAGGCCATTATAGAGGAGCTCGACCGGGCCTTTTACTATGTGGAACGCAATGCCAACGCCAAAATGCTGTTCCAGGCGCTTACCATTAAACTGTATCACATCATTCAGAACAAAACCTTAATTTTGATGGGGTAAGCCTTTATTACCCGGTAATACGCGGGTAACTGGCTGGTAGTGAGAGAGATTTTTGGGTGGGCTTTGTGTAAGATGGGTTTGCTGTATGAAATCAACCCCAGCGATACACCGGAACTGTTAAACGCTTATCAATATATTTTGAAGGCAGATCCCGGATCAGTGATACCGGCATCTTTTCTCACAATAGCGAACAGAAAGCTGAAGTGAGTGACACAACCAAAGCCGCATAGCAGTACTACAGCCCGCCCGGCCATCCCTCTCCCTTATTAACTAACCTTTTATTCATGTAGATATGGGATGTGGATCATGTAGTTCGTCGAAAGACGGCGGAAAACCGGGGGGGTGTAAAAGCAATGGCGGTTGCAGCACAGGCGGATGTAACCGTTTAAATGT
>JANXRX010000201.1 GCA_025352905.1 Bacteroidota bacterium
GAAAAGGTATGATTTTGATTTTGCCGACTCCACCTGCTCCCGGTTGCGCCATAATTTTTCAAATGCGGTCTGCACAATATCCCTTGCATCCTCTTCGTGGCGCAGGTTCTTGACGATAAAGCGGTAAACATTATCGGCATATTGGTTCACACATTCATTGTATTCTTTCTCAGTCATAAAACAGTACCGGTGGCCTTGTAATGTATGTTATACGAAGCAGCGGGGATTTTGTTACAGCGCCTGGGAAAAAGATGGCGCCCTTCTCAATAATCAATCACCTGTTCCTGTATACTCACCGGGATCTCTCTCCAGTCGTATTGCTGGTTACGCAGTTGAGGTTCAAAACCTGCTTCCCTGATGGCATCCTGCATGGTACGATAGGTAAACCGGTGAGGGGCCCCGGCAGCGCTTACTACATTCTCTTCTATCATAATACTGCCAAAATCGTTGGCGCCGGCGTGTAAACAAACCTGGGCGGTTTGTTTACCTACGGTGAGCCAGCTGGCCTGTATATTCTTTACATTGGGTAACATGATCCGGCTGATTGCGATCATGCGTATATATTCATCCGGCGTGGTAAGGTTATGCACCCCGCGTATGCGCGTAAGCAGTGTATCCACATCCTGGAAGGTCCAGGGAATAAAAGCCAGAAATCCTTTCGCATTGTCCGGTTTGCGACTCTGCACTTCCCGTATCCGCGTTAAATGGATAAACCTTTCTTCAAGGGTTTCCACATGACCAAACATCATCGTGGCACTGGTAGTGATATTCAGTTTATGCGCCTCATGCATAATGGCCAGCCATTCATCAGCGCCGCATTTACCTTTAGAGATCAGCCTGCGCACCCTGTCTACCAGGATCTCCGCACCCGCACCCGGTAATGAGTCAAGACCCGCTTCCTGCAAGGCTTTGAGAACATCATGGTGACTCATCTTTTCCAGCTTGCAGATATGCGCCACTTCCGGCGGCCCGAGCGAATGAAGTTTGATGGCGGGGTATTCCTGCTTGATCTGGCGGAATGTTTTGGTATAAAAGTCGAGCCCAAGTTCAGGATGATGCCCCCCCTGAAGTAATAACTGGTCCCCCCCAAGCCGGAAGGTTTCCTCAATTTTTTTCCGGTAAGTGGGCATATCGGTAATATAGGCGTCGGGGTGGCCCGGTACCCGGTAAAAATTGCAAAACTTACAGTTGGCAATACATACATTGGTTGTATTTACATTGCGGTCTATCTGCCAGGTAACTTTATTGTGCGGCACCTGCTTTTTGCGCATCTCATCCGCAACATGCATCAGTTCGGTAAGGGGGGCGTGTTCAAACAGGAACATGCCTTCTTCGATACTTAAAAAAGAAAAAGTCAAAGCCTTCTGGTACAGATCCGCTAATTGCATATTCTCCGATGTTAGGGATCACAAAGGTAGGGTGATAAAATAATTTATCTGTCATTTACCCATTTGACGGGACGAAACAACCATTATTGTTGTCATATATATATAATCGTATATTCATTTATCATGAGGGCATGTATACTTCCGGTTCTTTTGCTTTGCTTTTACCTGCCGGGAAAAAGCCAGGAAGAATTTGTTCCACCACAGGCTAAATTGCTGACCAGGATCGCTTTTGTGCACCTGAGCGGTGGGATTGTGATCGTTCGGGCGCAGGTCGATAATTTTCCGGACACACTTAATTTTGTATTTGATACCGGCAGCGGGGGCATTTCACTGGATTCTGCAACCGCTGTTTACCTGGGCGTGACCCTTACCGCCAGCGACAAGACCATACGAGGTATCGGCGGTATTAAACTGGTAGAGTTTGCGCTCAACCATTCCCTTAAGTTTCCCGGGCTAACAACGGAGCACCTCGATTTTCATATCAATGACTATGACCTGCTCACCAGCGTATATGGCGTTAAGATAGACGGGATCATCGGCTATAGTTTTTTACGGCGGTATATCGCAAGACTGGATTATGATAACCAGCTGATAGAAGTATTCTCGCCCGGTACCTTCCGTTATCCTAAAGGGGGTTACCTGCTCAAGCCCAATTTTTCGACCCTGCCCATGCAAACCGCTACCGTAAACGATGAAAGGGCCATCGTGAGCCGGTTTATTTTTGATACCGGCGCCGGGTTAAGCTTTTTGCTGTCGCAGGATTTCGTGGATGACAGTATCGTTTTTAAAAAGAACCGGAAACTGTATCCCACCCAGGCGGAAGGGCTTGGCGGAAAAAGACTGATGAACCTGGCGATAGCCAAAGAAATAAAGCTCGGCCCGTACCGGTTTAAAAAAGTGCCGGTACATATTTTTGTTGATGAGTATAATGTTACCTCGTATCCCTTACTCGGCGGACTGATCGGTAATGATATCCTGCGCAGGTTCAATGTGATCCTGAACTATCCTGATCAAAGCATTTACCTCAGGCCCAATACACATTTTAATGAACCCTTCGATTATTCTTATACCGGGCTGGGTATTTATTTGCTGGACGGGGAGATCAGGGTGATTGATGTAATGAAGAATTCACCGGGCGATAAAGCCGGTTTTTTACCCGGCGACATCATTTTTTCTGTTGAAAGCAATGCTTCCAAGAATATCCAGGCGTATAAGACCCTTTTCCAGAACAGCATCGGCAAGATAAAAGTGGTCATTTTCAGGGAGCAAAAGCCTTTTATCCTTACACTCGATGTAAAAGACATCCGTAGCAGGAGATAGTTCATGAATCATGGGTCATGGTTCATAGAAAGAAGCCATGATCCATGAACTATGATCCATGAGCCGCACAATAACCTAATTTGCACCTTCTTATAAAAAAACTGATCTGTTCTTATTATGATCGAATACAATCGTTTTGTTTTGGATAATGGCTTACGGGTACTGGTTCATGAAGACCATTCCACACCGATGGCCGTGGTTAACCTGATGTATGATGTGGGCGCGAGGGATGAGAACCCGGCAAAAACAGGGTTCGCTCATTTATTCGAACACCTGATGTTCGGAGGCAGCGTACATATTCCCAATTATGATGAGCCGTTGCAAAGAGCGGGCGGCGAGAACAATGCCTATACCACCAATGATCTTACCAATTATTACTGCCAGTTACCTGCCGAAAATATTGAAACCGCTTTCTGGCTCGAAAGCGACCGGATGCTGAGTCTTGCCTTTGGCGCCAAAAGCCTTTCCGTACAAAAGAAAGTAGTGATTGAGGAATTCAAGGAACATTATATCAATAAGCCTTACGGCGATGTATGGCATAAAATGCGCGAACTGGCGTATAAAGTTCACCCTTACCGCTGGATGACCATCGGTAAAGAACTGAGTCATGTGGAAAATGCGAACATCGATGATGTAAAAGCGTTCTTCTTCAAACATTACCGCCCGGTAAACGCCATTTTAGTTGTGGCGGGTCATGTACAACTGGAGAAGATCAAACAACTTGCAGAAAAATGGTTTGGCGATATCCCGATGGGAGAAAAATACGAACGCCATTTACCGGCAGAGCCGCAGCAAACAGAAGCAAGAAGATCAGAAGTATATGCCAAGGTACCCGTGGATGCTTTTATAAAAACCTGGCATATGGATGCAAGGCTCGATAAAGGCTATTATGCAACCGAACTGCTAACAGAGATCCTTGGCGGTGGCGGCTCATCGCGTTTGTACCAGGCGCTGGTTAAGGAACAAAAATTATTCTCCGGTCTTGATGTGCATCATTTTGGCAGTACCGATAAGGGGTTACTGGCTATCGAAGGAAGACTGGTTAACGGCATTACACTGGAAGCGGCCGAAAAAGCCGTTGACGAAGAGCTGGAAAAAATACAGGCCCTGCCGGTAAATGAAGCCGAACTGCAGAAAGTAAAAAATAAAACGGAAAGCATGATCGCTTTTGAAGACATGAGTGTGATGAACCGCGCCAACAGCCTCGCCACTTACGAATTGCTGGGCGATGCGGAACTGATGAATACAGAACTACAGAAATACCAGGATGTTACGATAGCGGAGATACAGCAGTATAGTCGCGAAATATTCAGGAAAGAAAACAGCAACACATTATTTTACCATAGTAAGTAATACATGATACCAAACAGAAAGAGTGCGCCCGAAATCATAGACGCGGTTAACCTGCAGCTTGAACTAAAGCCGTATGAATCCTTTACGCTTGATAACGGGGTTCCGGTGTACACGGTTAATGGGGGTGAACAGGAAGTGTTAATGATCGAGCTGGTATTCTTTGCAGGAAACTGGTACGAAGAAAAAAATATCGTGGCAGCCACCACCAATTATATGTTGAAAAATGGCACGAAACAAAAAAACGCTTTCGCCATTAATGAACATTTTGAATTTTATGGCGCCTATCTGAACAGGAGCTGTTATAATGAAACGGCCACGCTTACCCTGCACTGTTTAAATAAACACCTGACTGAGCTATTGCCCGCGGTTGCGGAAGTGCTTACGGAAAGTATTTTTCCGGAAGAGGAACTGGTCATTTATAAACAGAACCAGAAACAACGCCTCGAGATCAACCTGAAAAAATGTGATTTTATTGCCAACCGACTGATCGATGAATATGTATACGGGTTGCATCACCCGTATGGTAAATATACTTCTACCGTTGATTATGAAGAGTTGCAGCGGGCCGACCTGGTTGATTTTTACAAACGGATGTATACAGACGGGAAATGCATCCTGTTTGCTGCGGGCAAACTGCCCGCCGATCTTGGTGATCAGTTAAACAAAGTATTCGGGCAGCTGCCGTTGAACCGGAACAGTCTAGCGGATGTACAGTATAACCTTGATCCTGCAATCACTAAAAAAAACCATATCATCAACGATCCGGAAGGTGTGCAGGGGGCGATCCGGATTGCGCGGCCTTTCCCAAACCGCCATCATCCTGATTTTTCAAAAGTGCAGTTCCTTAATAATATTTTCGGTGGGTTCTTTGGATCGAGACTGATGACCAATATCCGGGAAGACAAAGGCTATACTTATGGCATACACAGTCACCTGCAAAACCATATTCATACCAGTGCATGGGTAGTGAGTACAGAAGCGGGGAGGGATGTATGCGAAGCAACAGTGGAAGAGGTATATAAAGAAATGGCTGTTTTGTGTAAGGAGCCTGTTGGGGAAGAAGAACTGGATCTGGTGCGCAACTATATGATCGGCTCACTTATCGGCGATCTCGATGGTCCCTTCCAGGTGATTGCGCGATGGAAGAACTATATCCTGAATGGAGTAACGGATGCTTATTTCTACAGCAGCGTCGAAACCGTAAAAACCGTTACCGCGGAAGAGCTTCGGGCTCTGGCTCAAAAATATCTTGATCCTATGGCGTTTTATGAGCTCGTGGTGGTGTAGTGCGGTGAGAGACAGAGGAGAGGGAGGAGGGGAGGAGACAGAGGCACGGGTTTTAATACAGAGTCACAGAGAGTACAGAGACACCCCGGATAACTCTGTGCCCTCTGTGTCTCTGTGTTGAAAAAAATTAACATCCCATTGCGGCAAATACGCTTGTTAGCCCCTACTGTCTGCCTTAGGTTTGATGAATGTCAGTAAACGATTACAATCTCATTACCCATCAAATAATCAGGTGCGCGAGGGAGGTACACAAAATTCTTGGGCCGGGACTACTTGAATCCGTTTATGAGGTATGCCTTAACAGGGAATTGGAATCTGCCGGCTTGCATGTGGAGCGACAGAAATTATTGCCAATTGTATATAAGGACAAAATTTTAAATAAAGATTTTATTATCGATCAATTAATCGAAAATGAGATTATCCTTGAACTGAAATCAGTAGCGGGG